>JANPKX010000062.1:0-18114 GCA_031426235.1 Alphaproteobacteria bacterium
CCCCGCCCCCCCCGCGGGCCGCCCCCGCGACCGGGCGGGGCGCGTCGGCCCCGGAGCCCTCACCGGGCGTGCGGATCATGGTCACCGGCTGGCCCGCGACGCCGACCACATAGTCCAGGTCGCTCATGCCCGTGGGCGGCGGCTGCAGCCCATAGGCGCCGATGCACGAGTTGCAGGCGTAGATGTAGGCGATGCCGGTCTCGGGATCGAAGGAGCCGCCCGGCCAGTTGGTGCCGCCCTGAGCAGAGTATGACAGCAGGCCAAGCGGCCCCGGCAGCTTGCTGACCACCGGCGGGGTGTAGACCGGTCCCATCTTGTAGTTGGCGGTCAGGGCCACGGCCTTGGCGCGAAGCTCGGGCGTGAAGTCGATCAGGTCGTCGACCCCGATTCCGTTGCGGGCGTAGGCCGGCGGCTTGGACGGGATCGGCTGGGTTGGCGCGTACCACTCACCGGGCACATCGCCCTTCGGGACCTTGACCTCGGGGATCGGCCAGACCGGCTTTCCTGTGAGGCGATCGAACACATAGAGATAGCCCTGCTTGGACGGCAGGGCGACGGCCTTGACCGGCTTGCCGGCGACGGTGACGTCCATCAGCAGCGGGGCCGAGGAGTTGTCGTAGTCCCAGATCTCGTGGTGGATGACCTGGAAGTGCCACTTTCGCACCCCGTTGCTCAGGTCGACAGCGACCAGGCTGTTGCCAAACAGCCCATTGCCCGGGCGGTGGCCGCCGTAGAAGTCGCTGGTGGGGGATTCCACGGCCAGGAAGGCGGTGTTGGTCGCTTCGTCCACCGTGATCTGGGTCCAGACGGCGGTGTTGCCGGTCTGCTCAGCCGAACCCTTGAGCCAGGTGTCGTACCCGTACTCGCCCTTCTTGGGGATGGTGTGGAAGGTCCAGATGCGCTTGCCGGTACGCGCGTCGAAGGCGCGGACATAGCCCACGCTGTTGGCCTTGACCGCCGGGGTGAACCCCTCGCGGAAGGCGGTGCCGACCAGGATCGTATTGCCCGCCACGGTAGGGGCGGCATGCAGGCCCGCCTCGCCGTTGACCAGGTCCATCTGCTGGTCGAAGTCGGTCTTGAGGTCGACCATGCCGTCGGTCCCGAAGCCGGAGACCGGGCGGCCCGTCCTGGCGTCCAGCGCCATCAGGCGGTAGCCGGTGGTGACGTAGAAGATCCGCGCATCCTTGCCGTCGGACCAGTACGACAGGCCGCGCCCGGAGAGCTGGCGGGCCGCCGCGGCGCCGCGGGCGCCTTCCTTCAGGCTGTAGACCCAGAGCAGTTCGCCCGTCGCCGCGTCCAGGGCCACGACGCCGCGCCGCGAACCGGCGGTGGCGTAGATGACCCCGCCGACCATCAGAGGCGTGCCGGCCAGCTTGAACTCGGGGCGGTTGCCGATGTTGTCGGTCTTGAACCGCCAGGCGACCTCGAGCTTATTGAAGTTGGCGGCGTTGATCTGGTCCAGCGGCCGATAGCGGCTCCCGGCCAAGTCGCCGGTGTAGGTAGGCCATTCCACGTCCTGCGCGAGGGCGGCGGGGGCCAGCGACAGGGCGGCAAGGATCGTCCCGCCGGCCAGCAAGGTCTTGAACACTTTCATTGAATGCATCCCCCGAGGCCCTCAGGCCATATCCTTGAGCTTGTCCAGCGCCAGCTTGATGGCGGCCTTCTGCTCCCCGCTGATTTCAGCGAGTGGCGCGCGGGTATAAATCGGCGGGCCGCCCATCTGCAGGCTGAGCCCGTACTTCATGGCCGGCGGCGAGCCGCCCAAGCCCTGGACTCCGCGCTGGGCCGCCCGCAACCGCGCGAGGGCGGGCTTGTAGTCCTGCTTGGCGTTGTAGGCTGTGAACACGTCGGCGCAGAGCTTGGTGAAGACATTGCCGTCGGCCAGGATGGCGCCCATGCCGTGCTCCAGAGCGGTTTCCAAGTTGCTGTTGGTCCCGGTGCGCATGTTCAGCGCCGGGAACGCCTCGACGAAGGCCTTGTACCCCTCCGCATTGCCGCTGGAATCCTTGATGCCGGCCAGGTGCGGATACTGCGACACAGACTTGAGCAAATCGAGGGTGATCGGCGCCTCGCTGGTGCCGGGGATGTGGTAGAGATTGACCGGGATGCTCACCGCTTCGAACAGGGCCGTGTAGTAGCGGGTCATCCCTTCCAGGGGGGGGTTGTTGAAGTAGAACGGCGGGATCACGAGCAGGCCGTCGGCCCCGTTGTCCTGGGCGTGGCGGGACAGCTCGATCGTCTCGGGCAAGTTCGACGCGCCGGGGCCCACGATGACGTTCAGGCCCACCTTGTTCTTCAGCGCGGTCTCGGTCACCAGCTTGCGCTCGGCTACGGAGAAGTGCGGGAACTCGCCGGATGTGCCCAGGACCACCACCCCGTCCGCGCCGTTTTGCTTGAACCAGGCCAGCACGTCCTTGCACGCCCCGGGGTCGAAGCGGCCAGACTTGTCACACGGGGTGATCGTCGCGGCCCAGAACAGCGTCTTCGACGCGCTGCCGAGCTTGGGCGCGGCGCGGGCGGCGCCCGGCTTCGCGGTCATCGCCGCGGCGGCCGCCAGGCCGGCAAGACCGATCGCATCCCTGCGTGTGGTGTCCATGATGTCCTCCCCAGGCCCGTGCCGGCCCTTATAGAGAGCATCTCAAACCCTTCGCGGCGCTTAGGGAAGGGTGTCCTTGCAAAAATCGGTACGGGCGACCTCGCCTGCTGCTTTTCCGATCCTCTCAGGCGTGTGGTCGATCAGGCCCGCGCGGCGCGGGCGAGCGCGATCAGGATGAGGGCGGCCGCGAGCGAGACCGGCGCCATGCTGAGGAAGACCTCGCCCGGCGTGGCGCCCCCAGCCCGCAGCTCGCCGGCGATCAGCGGCCCGACGATCGAGCCCAGTCGCCCGACCGCCACCGCCGTTCCCGTCGCGGCGCCGCGCAGGGCTTCCGGATAGAGCGACGGCACGACGGCATAGAGCGCGAACTGGGCGCCCATCACCAGGAATCCTGCAGCCCCCGAGAGCGCCAGGATCGCCAGCGGCGGCTCCGCAAACGCAAGCGCCGCCATCGCACCGGCGAGCGCCAGATAGACCACCGACAATGGCCGACGCCATCCGATCCGGTCGGTCAGGGCCCCGATGGCCAGGGCGCCGATGGCGCCCAGGATGTTGAACGCCATCGCGGCCGCGAACCCCTGAGCGGCGGCATGTCCCTTGGCGACCACCAAGGTCGGAAGCCAGTTGAGGACCAGGTACAGCACCACCAGGGTCAGAATGAAGGCCAGCCAGACCAGCACGGTCGCCAGGACGCGCCCCTCGCCAAACAGCGTGTGGCCGAGGTTGGGCCGCTCCGCCGTGGCGGCGTGCGGCGGCCGGGTCTCGGGCAGCAGCAGGGCCACGACCGGAAGCAGCAGCAGAGGCGCCAGCCCGCCTCCAACGAAGATCATCCGCCAGTCCAGCCCATCGCCCGCCAGCCGCGCGATCAGGGCCGAGGCCGCGCCCCCCACCGGCATACCGCAGAACATGGCGGCCACCGTCGCGCCTCGGCGACCCGGTCGGCTGATCTCGCTCGCGATGGCGATCAGGTTCGGCATCGCGCCGCCGAACCCCAGGCCGGTCGCCATACGCGCCCAAAGCAGCGCCTCATAGGAAGTCGCCGCGGCGGTCAGCAGGGAGAAGGCGCCGAAGAGGGCGACCGAGGCCAGCAATACCGGCTTGCGTCCGAACCGGTCGGCCAGCCACCCGCCCGCGAACGCGCCGATGACGAGACCAAACATCGCCGCGCTGCCGGCCCAGCCCTGCTGGGCCGGATCGAGACCCAGGGCCGGAACCAACCGAGGCGCGGCCACGCCGAAGGCCTGGATGTCGTAGCCCTCGATCGCCGCGATCAGGAAGCAGATGAAGACGACGCCGTTCGCGCCTGCTGCTCTTGGCAACCCGATTCTCCTCGCCCGCGTACGCCAGACTTCGCAGCCACGGCGGGCGCTGTCACGCCGCCTCGCAACCAAACCAGCGCGCGGGGGGTTACGGCGGCATCCTACATCAAGCGAGACCTCAGGAGTTCGCCATGCGCAACCGTCTGATCGCCGCCTTCGTCTTCGCAACGTCCGGCTTCGCCCTGGTCGCGGCCGTACCGTCCCCGGCCGAGGCCAAGCGGGTGCTGGTCTGCAAGAACGTCAAGAAAAGCGCCACCAACGGCACGGTCATCGGAGCCTTGGGCGGGGGCCTCTTGGGCAACACGGTCGCCGGCAACGGCAACCGCACCGAAGGCACGCTGATCGGCGCCGGCGTCGGCGCGGTGGCGGGCCACCAGATCGCCAAGTCCAACGCCAAGAAGAAGCGCTGCCATTACGAGTACCGTTGAGAGTGGCGGGCCGGCGCCCGGGCAGGCTGCTAGTGCCGGAACACCCGCACGCCCGTGAACACCATCGCCAGCCCGCGTTCGTCGGCCGCCTCGATCACCGCCTGATCGCCAATCGAGCCGCCGGGCTGAATAACGGCCGTACACCCCGCCTCGGCCGCCTGAATCAGGCCGTCCGGGACCGGGAAGAACGCCTCCGAGGCGCAGGCTGATCCCGTCAGGTCGAGCTGAAAGTCCGCGGCGCGCATCGCCGCGATCCGGGCCGAATCCTTGCGGTTCATCTGGCCGGCGCCGATGCCCAAAGTCTGCCCGCCCCGCGCATAGACGATGGCATTGGACTTCACATGCTTGGCGATGGTGAAGGCGAACAGCATGTCGCGCACCTCTTCGTCGGTCGGCGCGCGCCGGGTGACGACCTTCAGATCCGCCATGGTCAGCCGGGCTGTGTCGCGCGTCTGGGTGAGGAACCCGCCCGATACCGACTTGAAGGTCCGGCCCGGCGCGCTCGGATCGGGCAACCCGCCGGTGACCAGCAGGCGGACATTCTTCTTCTTGCGAAAGAGGGCGACGGCCTCGTCCTCCGCGTCGGGGGCGATCACCACCTCGGTGAAGATCTCCAGCACCCGTGCGGCCGTGGCGGCGTCGAGCCGGCTGTTCAGGGCCACGATCCCCCCGAAGGCGCTGGTCGGATCGCAAGCCAGCGCCCGGTCGTAGGCCTCCGCCAGGCTGTCCCCTGTGGCCACGCCGCAGGGGTTGGCATGCTTGATGATGGCGCAGGCCGGGCCGTCCGCGGGATCGAACTCGGAGATCAGCTCGAAGGCGGCGTCGGTGTCGTTGATGTTGTTGTAGCTGAGCTCCTTGCCCTGCAGCTGGGTCGCCGTCGCCACGCCGCACGGCGGGTTCGGGAAGCGGTAGAAGGCGGCGTCCTGGTGCGGATTTTCCCCGTAGCGCATGGTCTGGGCGAGCTGGCCGCCGATCGAAAACCGCTGCAGGGCGAACTCGCCCAGTTCCGCCGCGAACCAGGAGGCGATAGAGGAATCGTAGGTCGCCGTCCGCGCATAGGCGCGCGCCGCCAGACGCCTGCGCAGCGCCAGGGTGGTGGCGCCCCCGTCCGCCAGCTCCGCAAGCACCTCGGCCAGGTCGGCCGGCTCGGTGCAGACCGCCACATAGCCGTGGTTCTTGGCCGCTGAGCGAATCATGGCCGGCCCGCCGATGTCGATGTTCTCAACGCAGGTCTCAAAGCCCGCGCCCGCCGCCGCCGTCTGCTCGAACGGGTAGAGGTTCACATAGACCAGGTCGATCGCGCCGATGCCATGGGCGTCCATGGCCGCCTTGTGCTCGGGCGCGTCGCGGACGCCCAGAAGCCCGCCGTGGACGACGGGGTGGAGGGTCTTGACCCGGCCGTCCATCATCTCCGGGAAGCCGGTCAGGTCGGCGACGTCCTTCACCGGCAGACCCGCCTCAGCGATCGCCTTTCGGGTGCCGCCGGTGGAGATCAGTTCCACGCCAAGGGCCGCCAGGGTGCGGGCCGCCTCGATGAGCCCGGTCTTGTCCGAAACCGACAGGAGCGCGCGGCGGAGCGGGACCTTGTCCGGGGCCGGCGGGAAATCAGGGGCGGCGGGCATGGCGGACTCCGGGCTTCAATTGGTGAAGAGGAGCCCAGGCGCGCGGCGGATCGACAGGCTCGCCGCGCTCCCCGGTGGTTCCCCACCTCAAGTCGCCAGTCACGCGGGATGGCGGCGGATTAGGCCGCCCGCCGCGCTGCGTCAACGCAGCTTGGATTCGCGCCTTCGCGCCTCAGCCGCCCGATTGGGCGGCCGACAGCCGCCATCGCACCCGCGCGCCGGAATCGGCGCGGCGCTGCCCGCGCAGCACCAGCATCTGGCCTGGACGATCCGCTCCCGGTATCGGCTCGATCTCGATGTCGAGAACGTCGTTCCGCAGGGTCCAGCCCGCGGCTGCGCCGCTCGCGCGCAGAAGCACACTGCGGCGATCCTGTGAGACCAGGGCGGACACCCCCGGGTGCAGGACGAAGCGCAGGACGAAGGGCACGAAGTGGCGGCCGTCCGGACCCTGGGCGCGGGCGGTCGGGGTCAACCGGTCCTCACCGCGCAGATCGCCCGCATCGAGGTCGAGGTAGAGCCGGCGCTGGTGTATGACGCCGTGCCGGGCCACCCAGCCCAGGTGGGCCAAGTCCAGCCAGATGGCCCCCGGGGCCTCGTGGCGTTGGGCCCGCACCTCCATGCGGCTGTCGACCAGTCTTGGACCCAGGATGCGGCCAGGGAAGCCGGCCAGCCCCCGGCCCAGGCCGCCGCTGCCGACCTCGACGGTGGAGCCGCCATCGATGTCGCGGCCGGCGAGCGGGTCGATCAGCCGCCGGCCACCCGCCAGCACCTGGATCGCCAGCGGGCTGGCGCAAGCCTGCGTCGACCAGCGTCCCTGGGCGGGCGGCGCGACATCGGTCACCACCTGGAGCGCCCGGCTGTCCATCCGCTGGTAGCCCCCGAGATCCGGTGGCGTCGGGCGGTCGCCGCTCTCGTCCTGCGCGCGCACCGCCGCGACGTAGGACGCCCGGCGCGTGGCGCCGCCCTGGCCTGTGGCAAGGCCCCCGTCCGCCAGGGTCGCCGCCCGCACGGCTGCCGCCAGCCGGTCAATCGCGCGCTGCACCGCATCAGGCGCGGCCAGACCGCGCTGGGTCATGGCCTCGTCGAGGGTTTCCAGGTCGAACAGCAGTTCCAGCCCCGCCGAGGCCTGGCGGGTGGCGTGCCCCCCGTCGGCAGCGACCGCGAGGGGCAGGGCGGCCGACAGGCGGGTCAGGGCGCGCTCCAGGATACGTCGCCCCGCCATGCCCTTCAGCGCCACCCCCGCCACCGCGGCGGCGCTCGCGCGGGCCGCGGGTTCAAGCCCGCCGGCGCTCATCAGATCGCGGGCCTGACGCGCCAGATCGGCGGCGATCAGGGCCGTTTCCGTCTCCGACGCGCGTGCGGTGAGCGTGGGCCCGGCGCAGGCCAGGTTGTAGACCCGGCGCGCCAGCACCGCGCCCGACCAGGCGAAGCTGTTCCATTTTCCGAACAGCCGCCGCCACTCCAGCATGAGGCGCAGGGCCTCAGCGGCGCCGTCCGGGCCAACGGCGATCAGGTCGGGCAGCCAGTCGAACCGGTGCAGGGCCTCGGCAAACGGTCGGCTGGGGCTAGCCCGGTCCCATGGGTCGCCGCCCACACCCACCGTCAGGCTCGCCCCACCCAGGGTGAAGACTCCGGCCAGCAGCCGCCGACCCGCTTCGGCGTCGGCGGGCCGGAAGTCGCGCGGTTGGAGCGCGAACCCCTCGGGCGCGGGTCGCGCAATTTGCCAGCGATGAAAGGCCGAAGCCCGCCACTCCTCGCGGACCTGCCGGCCCGCGGCGACGCCCAGCGCCAGGGCCAGGTGGCGTCCAGGAACGGACAGGCGGGCCATGGGCGGTCTAGCCGCGAAGGGCGGCGATGTTGGCGGCGTAACGCTCCGCCCCGCCGCGGAAGACGGCGGTTCCGGCCACCAGGGCGGTAGCCCCGGCAGCGATACACAGTTTGGCGGTCTCAGGCGTCACCCCGCCATCGACTTCCAGCGGGATGTCGCGGCCCTCGGCGTCGATCATGGCGCGTAGCGTCTCGATCTTGCGCAGCTGCGAATGCATGAAGGTCTGGCCGCCGAAGCCCGGGTTGATCGACATCACCAGGATCAGGTCGACCTCGTCCATCATCCACTGGATCACCGAGGGGTCGGTGGACGGGTTGAAGACGACGCCCGCCTTGGCGCCGAGCTGGCGGATGCGCTTGAGCGTGCGGTTCAGATGCGGGCCAGCCTCTGGGTGCACGCTGATATAGTCAGCGCCGGCCTCGCGGAACGCCTCCAGGTAGGGATCGGCCGGCGAGATCATCAGGTGGCAGTCGAAGGGAATTTTCGCATGCGGCCGCAGCGCCTTCACCACGTCGGGGCCGATGGTGATGTTCGGCACGAAGTGGCCGTCCATGACATCCACATGGACCCAGTCCGCGCCAGCCGCCTCGATCGCGGCCACCGCCTCACCCAGCCGGGCGAAGTCCGCCGCCAGGATCGAGGGTGCGATGATGATGGGGCCGCCCGCCATGCAGGTGGCTTAGCCTGATGCGCCCCCCGCTGCCAATCGGCGCGTTAGGTCCGCTTCAAGCGCGCGATATAGAAGCCATCCGTTCCGCCGGGCCGGTGGTGCGGCAGGATGCGCAGGGTTCCGTCGGCGCGAAGGCTGGCCTCGGGCGCGCCGCCCTCGCCGGGGGCGACCGGCTCGATGGCGAAGTCGCGGTGGCGCGTCAGGAAGGCGGCGACCTGCCCCTCGCCCTCCTCTGGCTCGAGGGAGCAGACGCAGTAGACCAACCGTCCGCCCGGCGCGACCCGGCGGGCGCCGCTGTCCAGCAGCCGCGACTGCACGGCGGCCAGCTTGGGGATGTCGGCTGGGCTGGCGACCCAGAGCACATCGGGGTGACGGCGGAAGGTGCCGGTGGCCGAGCAGGGCGCATCCAGCAGGACGCCGTCGAACTGCCGGGTGTCGCGCCATGCGCCGGCGTCGGCGACCACGACCTCGGCGCCCAGGCCGGTGCGGGCCAGGTTCTCCGAGACCCGCTTAGTCCGTCCGGCGGAGCGATCCAGCGCCACGACCCTGGCCCCGGCGGCGGCGAGCTGCAGGGTCTTGCCGCCGGGCGCAGCGCAAAGGTCGGCGGCGGTTTGGCCCGCCTGCAGGGCCAGCAGCCGCGCTGGCACGGCGGCGGAGGCGTCCTGGACCCACCACAGGCCGTCGTCGAAGCCGGGCCAGGTCGAGACATCGCCCTTCAGGCCGGCGCGAAGGCCGCCCCCCGGCAGCACCTGGGCCTCCAGCGCGGGCGCCCAATCGGCGGAGGCGGCGGGATGTTGCATGGTCAGATCGGTAGCCGGCTCCTCGCCGATCGTGGCGCAGATCGCCAGCGCCTCGGCCTCGCCATAGGCGGCGCGCCACCGCGCCTGGAGCCAGGTGGGCGCCATCAGCGACGGATCGTCCATCGGCGGCGGCTCGCGGGTCAGCCCGCGCAGCACGGCGTTGACCAGGCCCTTGAACATCAGGCCGCCCTTCTGGGCCGCAAGGTCGACGGTCGCACCCACGGCGGCATGGGCGGGGGTCTTCAGAACGAGCAGCTGGGCGGCGCCCAGGCGCAGCACGTTCACCACCGCCTCGGGCGGCGCCTTCTTCAGCCGCGCCTGCAGCGCCGTGTCGATCGGACCCAGCCAGCGCAGCGTCGCCATCACCAGGGCGCGGGCGAAGGCGCGGTCGCGGGGCTCTAGGGCCGCCATCGAAGGATGGTTCAGGCCCTCGTCCAGGCCGGCCCGCCGCGAAAGGGCGGTCGTCAACAGTTGCAGGGCCGCGGCGCGCGCCGGCTGGCCACGGATGTCGTCGGAAGGGGAAATATCGCTCACGGCGCGCGGGGTGCCCGCTTGGAGCCGCGCACGCAAGCGCTTAAGTCAGGGGCATGGACGACACGCCCCCCAACGCCGCCGCCGGCAAGACCCTCAGCCCCGCCGCCCGCCGGGCCCTGGATGAGGCGCAGGCCCGCCGCCTGGCCGCCGAAATCGCCGCCCAAGCCCCCGAGCAGGGCGGCCCCAAGGGCCCCGAACCCACCCGCTTCGGCGACTGGGAGCGCAAGGGCATCGCGGTGGACTTCTAGTTGCTCCCCCGCTGGGGGAGCTCCCGCGAAGCGGGTGAGGGGGTCCGCTCAGACCTCTCGACCAGACGTTGACCTTGCCTTGCGGAGGACCCCCTCCGGCGCTTCGCGCCACCTCCCACGACGGGGGAGGAAAGGGGTGGTCAGCTCCCAGCCATTTCGCCGGCAACGCGCTGCGCCGCAGCCCGGGGATCGTTGGCGGCCGTGATCGGGCGGCCGCAGACGATGTGCGACGCGCCGCTGCGGAGCGCATCGGCCGGGGTTGCGGCGCGGGCCTGGTCGTTCCTGGCGGACCAGTCCGGGCGCACGCCGGGCGTTACCACCAGGAAGTCCTTGCCGCCCAGGGCGCGGGCGAGGGCCGCTTCGTGCGGACTGGCGACCACGCCGTCGCAGCCGGCGGCGATCGCCTGGTGGATGCGGCGCTCCACCAGCGCCCGGGCGGTCTCATGATAGCCGGTCTCGATCAGGTCTTCATCCGAGAGGCTGGTCAGCACGGTGACGGCCAGAATCTTGAGGTTCGAGGCGCCCCGGCCGCGCACGGCGGACGCCATCACCTGCGGCTCGCCATGGACGGTCAGGAAATCGCAGCCCGACCCGGCCAAGACCGCGGCCGCACGCTGCACCGTCGTGCCAATATCGTGCAGCTTCCAGTCGAGGAACACCTGCTTGCCGGCCGCCTTGAGCTCACGGGCCAGGGTCATGCCCTCGCCCCCGGCGAACAGCTCCAGGCCGACCTTGTAGAACGCGACGCTGTCGCCCAGCGCGTCGGCCAGGGCGCGGGCCTCGCCGACAGACGGCAGGTCCAGCGCCACGATCAGCCGGGGATCGGCTCTGACGGCAGGCTCGGCGAAAGCGGCGGCGACCATGGCGTGGCTCCGGCAGGCGGGGTGTGGTCCGCGGGTGTCGATTTGGGCTAAGACCGTCGAATGGGCCAGGCAGACTTCGCGGTCAACTTCTTCGTGGCGCTGTTCGCGCTGATCGATCCGATCGGCAATGTGCCGCTGTTCGCCGCCGCGACAGTGGGCGCCACCTGGCGCGACCGGGCCTGGATTGCGCTCTATATCGCGATCTTCATCTTCGGTTTCCTGACGTTCTTCTACTTCTCGGGCCTCAGCCTGTTGCAGTTCTTCGGGATTTCTCTGCCGGCGTTCCGCATCGCCGGCGGCGTTATCCTGTTCCTGCTCGGCCTGGAGATGGCCCGCGACGACTTCACCGCCACTTTCATCGAGGCGGCCGATGTCCCGCCCGAGACCGGGCGGGCCTTTGCGCGAAAGCGGTTCGAGCGGATGATCGTACCGTTCGCCATGCCGTTACTGATCGGCCCCGGCGCGATCTCGACCGTGGTGATCTACGCCAGCCAGGCCAAGGCATTCGGGCTGCAGGGCGCGGCCACCGGGGTCGCCGCCATCGGGGCGGTCTCGGTCGCCACCCTGCTCGCCTTCCTGGCCACGCCCCTGATCACGCGGATGCTGGGCCGCATCGGCCTGACTATTGTGGTGCGGGTGTTGGGCCTGATCCTGGTCGCCTTGGCGGTGCAGTTCATCCTGGCCGGCTTTGCGGAGAGCACGATCGGGATCATCCGCCCAAGCATCGCCAATCCCTACAGCTAGACCCTGCGCACCCGCGCGCTCTGCGCGGCCATGAGCGCCAGCGCCAGGTTTTCGGGCAACAGCCGGGCGACCGCGGCGATGATCTTGTTGTGACCGCCGGTGATGCACACAGCCTGGTTGGCCTCGACCGCGGCGAAGCCGGCGCGGGCTACCGTCTCGGCATCCTGCCACAGCCACGCCGGCGTGCGGTTCATCTGCGCCCGGGTGTCGTTGACGTCATGGAACTCCGAAAAGGTTAGGCCAGGGCATAGCGCCGTGACATGCACGCTGGCGTCCGCGTTCTCCAGGTGCAGCGCCTGGGAGAACCGGATGAGGTACGCCTTCACGGCGCCATAGAGGGTATGTCCGGCGCCCGGCGGAAGCAGCCCAGCCAGCGAGGCGACGTTGACGATCCGGCCGAAGCGGCGCTCGCGCATGCCGCTCAGCACCCCGTGCGCCAGTTCGGAGGGGGCTGTCATCATCACCCGAATGAACGCGGCCTGGTCACGCCAGGCGGTCTCGCCGAACGTGCCCGTCAGGCCATAGCCCGCGTTGTTCACAAGGGCGTCGACCGCGCGGCCTTGCGCGGCGAGCGCCGCCAGGACGAGGGTTGGGGCGGTCGCCTCGGCCAGGTCAGCGGCGATCGTGTAGGCTTCGATGCCGTGGCGGCGGCGGAGATCGTCGGCGAGGGCTTCCAGCCGGTCCAGGCGCCGGGCCGTCAGCGCCACGTCATAGCCGTGGGCGGCCAGAACCTCAGCGAAGGCGGCGCCGATACCCGCCGAGGCTCCCGTGATCAGCGCCAGTCTGCGAGCCATTCGCGTCCCCAAAACCCGTCATAAGAAACTAGAGCTTAAGGCGCCGCGTTCAGGGTCGCGAACCCGCGTTTCCGCACCGGAGATTGAATGGCGTGGGGATTGGGTGTATTGGCGCCCGCCGCTTCGGCACAGGCCTGGCTGGGGAGGTTCGGTGAACCTCTCGGAGATACTGATGGCTGATCCGGCCGTCGACGCCCCCAAGGCGTCTTCAGATACGTCGCATTCCCCCCACAAGGAGAAGTTCTGGGCGCTTGCGCTCGGTTCGGTCGGCGTGGTGTTCGGCGACATCGGCACCAGCCCGCTCTATGCGATGCGCGAGGCCCTCGCCCACTCCAAGGGCGGCGGTGGTGGTGAACTGGCGGTGCTGGGCGTGGTCTCGCTGATCACCTGGGCACTGATCCTGATCGTCACCATCAAGTACGTCGTGTTCCTGATGCGGGCCGACAACAAGGGGGAGGGCGGCACCCTGGCGCTCATGGCCCTGGCCCAGCGGGTCAGCCCGGGCGGCCGCTCCACGATCATCTTCATGCTGGGCGTGGTGGGCGCGGCGCTGTTCTATGGGGATGGCATCATCACCCCGGCCGTCTCGGTTCTGGGCGCGGTGGAGGGCCTGCGCGACGCCCCGGGGGTGCCGAAGGCCGCCGGCGACCTGGTGCTGCCGATCTCGGCCGGAATCTTGATCGGCCTGTTCCTGATCCAGTCGCGCGGCACCGCCAGCGTGGCCAAGTTCTTCGGACCGATCACCGCCTTGTGGTTCATCGTGCTGGCCGGCCTGGGCATCTACCATCTGGCCGACGACCTCAGCGTGTTCCGCGCCCTGTCGCCCTGGTACGGCGTCAAGTTCCTGTTCGACAATGGGTTCCTGGGCTTCGTGATCCTGGGCAGCGTGTTCCTGGCGGTCACTGGCGCCGAGGCGCTCTACGCCGACATGGGCCACTTCGGAAAGCAGCCGATCCGGGCGGCCTGGATCGTTCTGGTGCTGCCGGCGCTGCTGCTGAACTACCTGGGACAAGGCGCCCTGGTGCTGAGCAATCCGGAGGCGCGCGCCAACCCCTTCTTCGACATGATCCCGCAAGCGATCTATTGGCCGGTCCTGCTGCTGGCCACCACCGCCGCGGTGATCGCCAGCCAGGCGGTGATTACCGGCGCCTTCTCGATGACCCAGCAGGCGGTGTCGCTGGGCCTGTTCCCGCGCATCGACATCCGCCGGACCTCGGAGACCCAGGCCGGGCAGATCTATGTGCCCTATGTGAACACCATGCTGCTGGTCGGCGTGCTGCTGCTGCTGTTCACCTTCCGCAGCTCCTCGGCCCTGGCCTCGGCCTATGGCATCGCGGTGACCGGATCGATGTTCGTCGACACGCTCCTCTTCTTCTACATCATCCGCTTCATGTGGAAGAAGCCGCTGTGGGTGGCGATCGCGGCCTGCACCGCCTTCGGCATCCTGGACGTGGTGTTCATCACCTCGAACCTGCTGAAATTCTTCAACGGCGCCTGGCTGCCGCTGGCGCTGGGCGGCCTGCTCGTCGTCGTCATGTGGACCTGGAGCCGCGGCGCCCAGATCCTCACGGACAAGACCCGCCGCGACAGCGTCTCCCTGCTGGACCTCGCCGAGATCCTGAGGGCCCGGGCCCCGCACCGTGCGCCGGGCACCGCCATCTTCCTGACCTCCGACCCCGACACCGCGCCCGTCGCCTTGATGCACAACCTCAAGCACAACAAGGTGCTGCACGAGAAGAACATCATCCTGACCGTGACCATCGCCGAGACCCCTCGGGTCAGCGACGACTACCGGGTGCGGATCGAGCCGGTGAACGACGACTTCAAGAAGGTCGTGATCGGCTATGGCTTCATGGAGGTGCCGAACATCCCCAAGGCGCTGGGGCTGTGCCGCAAGCAGGGGCTGAAGTTCGACATCATGGCGACGTCCTTCTTCCTCGGGCGGCGCAGCGTGGTGCCCTCGGCGCAGTCGGGCATGCCGCTGTGGCAGGACAAGCTCTTCATCTTCCTGATGAGGAACGCCGCCAACCCCACCGACTTCTACAAGATCCCGCCCGGCCGTGTGGTCGAGATGGGTGCCCAGGTCACGGTGTAACCCGCGCGGTCAGACCGGGTCGAACTCCGACACCAGGTGCCCTGGGGCGACCTCCTGCAGCGCCGGCGGCGGGCCGGTTTCCCGGCGTGACGGCAGGAACCGGAAGGCGGCCTTTGGGTCCATGGGGCTGGGGGGCTCGCCCGTGAGTTTCAGCCGCTGCCTATGGCGCTCGACGGCGGGATCCGGGATGGGGGCGGCTGACAGCAGGGCCTTGGTGTAGGGGTGGCGCGGGGCCTGCCAGATCGCTTCGCGGTCGGCCAGTTCCATCACCCGCCCCATGTAAAGCACCAGAACCCGGTGACTGATCTCCCGCACCACGGCCAGGTCATGGCTGATGAAGATCATCGCCAGGCCCATGTCGGCCTGGAGCTGGATCAGGAGGTCGATGATCTGGGCGCGGATGGAAACGTCCAGCGCCGAGACCGCCTCGTCGCAGATCACCAGTTTCGGTTTCAGGATCATGGCGCGGGCGATGCCCACCCGCTGGTTCTGGCCGCCGGACAGCTCGTGCGGGTAGCGGTTGATGAGGGCGGGATCCAGCTCAACCCGGGCCATCATCGCCCGCACCTCTGTCTGGCGGGCGGCGCCGTTCAGGTCCGGTCGGAACACGCCCAACGGCTCGGCGATGGAATCGCCGACGGTCATCCGGGGGTCCAGGCTGGCCAGCGGGTCCTGGAAGACGATCTGCAGGTCCTTGCGGGCCGTGCGCATCGCCTCGCGGTCGGCGGTGGTGATGTCGCGGCCCATCAAGGTGACCGCCCCGCCCGTGGCCGGGAGAAGGTTCAGGACCGCCCGCGCCAGGGTCGACTTGCCTGAGCCGCTCTCGCCGACGATGCCAAGGGTCTCGCCCTGCCGCACTTCGAACGAGACGCCGTCTACGGCCCGAAGCGTCGAGGGCTTGCCGAACACGCCCTCGCGGATCGGGAAATGCACCATCACGTCGCGCCCCTCGGCAATGACCGGCGCGTCGGGCGCCAGGGGCGAGATCTGGGGCCGCCCGCCTCGGTCGGCGCGGTCCAGGCGCGGGATCGCGGCCAGCAGGGCTCGCGTGTAGTCGGTCTGCGGGCGCTGGAAGAGATCGGCGACCGGGCCGGCCTCGACATAGGCGCCGTCCTTCATCACGCAAACCCTATCGGCCAGCCGGGCGATCACGCCCATGTCGTGGGTGATCAGGGCCATGGCCGCGCCGGTCTCGCGCTGCAGGTCGGCCATCAGGTCCAGGATTTCGGCCTGCACCGTCACGTCCAACGCCGTCGTCGGCTCGTCGGCGATCAGCAGTTCGGGGCCAGGCGCCATGGCTGCGGCGATCATCACCCGCTGGCGCATGCCGCCGGACAGTTCGTGCGGATACTGGGTCATCCGCCGCGCCGCGGTGGGGATCCGCACATTGTTCAGCCACTCCAGCGCCCGGCGGTTCGCGTCGGCGCCGCTCAGCCCCAGATGCAGGCGCAGGGGCTCGGCGATCTGTTCGCCGATCCGCACGTGCGGGGTCAGGGCGGTCAGTGGGTCCTGGAAGATCATAGTCATCTTCGAGCCGCGCACGGCGTTCAGCGCGCGAGGCTTCAAGCCCAGTAGTTCCTGACCGTGCAGCCTGGCCGACCCGGAGGCCCGGCCGTTCCGGGCCAGCAGGCCCATGATCGCCATGAAGGTCTGGCTCTTGCCCGATCCGCTCTCGCCCACCACGCCCAGCGTCTCGCCGCGCCCGATCTCCAGGGACACGCCCTTGACCGCCGCCACCGCGCCGTCGTGGGTCTCGAAATCGACCTTGAGGTCTTGCAAGGTCAGGACGGGCGTCGGGGTGGGGGACAAGTCGGCCTCTCGGGATGGGACGGAGCGCAGCGTACGGCTTAACCGCCGCGAATTGAAACCCACGACGGCGCCGCATGGCGGTATCATGGCGCCGTGGCCGATTCAGCGACCCTCAAGCCCGCGCTTTTCCTCGATCGCGACGGCGTGCTCAACGAGGATCAGGGCTATGTCCACCGCTGGGCCGATTTCCGCTGGATCGCGGGGGCCCGCGAGACGGTCGCGGCGTTCAACCGCGCCGGCTGGCTGGTGATCGTCGTGACCAACCAGTCGGGGGTCGGGCGGGGCTATTACACCGAGGCCGCCGTCCACGCCCTACACGAGACGATGCAGGCGGATCTCGCCGCCGTGGGCGCCCGCATCGACGCCTTCTACCTCTCGCCCCAGCATCCCGAGGCCGTGAACCCGGTCTATCGCCACCCCGACCCGCCGCTGCGCAAGCCTAATCCGGGCATGATCCTTCAGGCCCTCGCCGACTGGCCCATCGACCGCGACGCCTCCCTGCTGATCGGCGACAAACCCTCCGACCTCGAGGCGGCCAAGCGGGCGGGCGTGCGCGGGGTGCTGTTCGAGGGCGGCGACCTGCGGGCGTTTGTGGCGGCGATGTCCCTGCCTTAAGACGCCAACATCGCCTCCAGCGTCGCCAGCACATCCGCCTCGCCCGGCGGCTTGTCCCAGCGGATGCGGTGGATGCGGGGGAAGCGCATGGCGAGGCCGGACTTGTGGCGGGTGGAGCGTTGCAACCCTTCGAAGGCCACCTCGAACACCAGGCCGTGGTGCGGCTCGGCGCGCACGGCGCGGACGGGGCCGAAGCGCTCGGTGGTGTTGTCGCGCACGAACTTGTCGATCTGCTTCAGCTCCTCGTCGGTGAAGCCGAAGTAGGCCTTGCCGACGGGCGTCAGGGTGCGCTCGCCGACCGCGTCCTCGGTCCAGACGCCGAACGTGTAGTCTGAGTAGTAGCTGGAGCGCTTGCCGTGGCCGCGCTGGGCGTACATCAGCACCGCGTCCACGAGGCGCGGGTCACGCTTCCACTTGAACCAGGGGCCCTTGGGCCGCCCGGCCACATAGGCGCTGTCCCAGCGCTTCAGCATCAGCCCTTCGGCGATCTGGGGATCGCCCGGCGGCGGCGCGGCGCGCAGAGCCGCAAGCTCGTCCCAGGACGCGAACGGTTGCACCGGCGACAGGTCCAGGCGCCCGCCGGGCTGGCGCGCCACGAAGGCCTCCAGCCGCCGCCGGCGCTCGGCGAAGCTGAGGCCCCGGAGGTCCTCGTCGCCCGCCTGCAGCAGGTCGTAGGCCCGGATCGCGGCCGGATAGGCGGCCAGCAGCTTGGCGTCGGCGGTCTTGCGGTTCAGCCGCTGCTGCAGGTCGGCGAAGCTGGCGACCTGCCCGTCCCGCATGACCAGCAGCTCGCCATCCACCACGCCCTCGTCGGCCAGGGCCTCCAGCACGTCGGGAAAGGTGCGCGAGATGTCGTCGCCCGTGCGGGTGTAGAGCCGCCGCACGCCGCCCTCGTGGGTGGCCTGCACACGGATGCCGTCCCACTTCCACTCGGCGGCATAGTCGGCGGGATCCAGCTTAGCGAAATCGACCGCCTCGTCCACGGCCTGGGCCAGCATCACGGGCCGGAAGCGGGCGGGGTGGGCGGCGTCCGGCTTCTCGGAGCGGCCCTCAAGCCAGGCGAACAGGTCGGCATAAGGCGGGGTGAGCGCGTGCCACAGCTCCTCGATCTCAGCGGGTTCGACGCCGCCCAGCTCGGCGGCGGCCCGC
>JANPKX010000063.1:0-9011 GCA_031426235.1 Alphaproteobacteria bacterium
AACCAGCGATCCAGGCGCACACCGTCCTCGCCGGCGTCCACGAACAGGGTGCGCACCTCCCTCATGCCAGCAGCCGGCGGGTCAGGATCACGCCGGCGAACAGGGCTGCGACCGAGAGCACCACCGAACCCAGGCTGTAGAGCGCGGCTTGGCCATAAGCCCGCCGTTCGATCATCAGCACGACTTCGAGCGAATAGGCGGAGAAGGTGGTGAAGCCGCCCAACAGGCCCACGCCGAGGACCAGCCGCCACCTCTCGGCGTCCGGGCCGCCGCGCATCGCCAGCGCGCCCGCTAGCAGGCCCATAACGAACCCGCCCAGGACATTCGCCGCAAAGGTGCCGTAGGGCCAGCCCGGACCCATTGCGCGGAGCGCCTGGACGCCCAGCAGGTAGCGCATCACCGCGCCCGCCGCGCCGCCGCCGGCCACCAGAAGAAGGGTCTGCATCACCGGCCCTTATGCGCCGGCCCGGCCCGGCTTGCCTAGATGCGCGCGCCCAGGCTCTTGCGCAGCTCGCGGGCGTCATAGATGTCGGCGCCCCGCGGGCGCTCGCCGCGGCCCATCACCACCTCGAGGGTCGAGGCCACCGCAGGCCCGCCGCCCAGGCTGAAGCCGGTGCTGAGACCAACACCGACACCGCTTCGCCGCCCATAGCTGCCGCTGCCGACGCCCAGGCCGATGCGGGGGGCATTGTCGGGCCGCCCCTCAAGAAACCGGTCCGCGACCCGGAACCAGTCATAGCCCTCGGCCAGCGCCAGGTCGGCGGCGCGGACCAGGGCATAGTCCGTCACCTGCTCCGGCGGCGCGCCGGGCCCGCCACGGAAGGTGATCCGGTAGCGGCCAGGCTCGATCCGATACTCCGAATAGCCAACGCCATCCCGGCTGGCAGCCGGCTGGTAGAGCGTTGGCGCGCTCGCGCAGGCGCTCAAGGACAGAAGGGCGGCGAACACGATCGGCTTCATGGCGGGATCCGGCTGGCTCTCATCGCTGAGGCTAGACCAGAACGACGCCGATGACCCGCCTGTTCCGGCCTTAGATCCGAGCGACCGCCCGATCGGCCAGATCGACCCGGTCGTCCTTCAGCTTTTCCGCCACCAGGAAGGCCAGTTCCAGAGCCTGCTCACCGTTCAGGCGGGGATCGCAATGGGTATGGTAGCGGTCCGCCAGGTCGCCCTCGGCCACAGCCCGGGCGCCGCCCAGGCACTCCGTGACGTTCTGTCCGGTCATCTCCAGATGCACGCCGCCCGGGTGCACCCCTTCGACGCGGCAAATCTCCAGGAAGCTCTTCACCTCCGACAGGATGCGGTCGAACGGGCGGGTCTTGTAGCCATTGGCCGCGGTCAGGGTGTTGCCGTGCATGGGGTCGATCGCCCAGACCACATTGCGGCCCGACGCCTTGGTGGCGCGCAGCAGGGCCGGCAAACGGCCCTCGATCTTGTCGGACCCGAAGCGGCCGTAGAGCGTGATCCGCCCGGGCTCGTCCTTCGGGTTCAGCGCATCCATCAGCCGCAGGATGTCGTCGCCCTCCATCGTCGGGCCGCACTTGATGCCGATCGGATTGCGGATGCCGCGGAAGAACTCCACGTGCGCCCCGTCCAGCTGTCGCGTGCGCTCGCCGATCCAGAGCAGGTGCGCCGAGGTGTCGTACCACTCGCCCGAGGTGCTATCGACCCGGGTCATCGCCTCCTCATAGCCCAGCAACAGCCCCTCGTGGCTGGTGAAGAACTCCACCTGATGCAGGGTCGGTTGGCTTTCCGGCGTCACGCCAATGGCCTGCATGAACTCCAGGGTTTCGCTGATCTTGTCGGCAAATGCGCGGTAACGGGCGCCCTGCGGGCTGTCGGCCACGAAGCCCAGGGTCCAGCGGTGGATGTTGTTCAGGTCCGCGTAGCCGCCGCCGGCGAAGGCGCGCAGCAGGTTCAGGGTCGCGGCCGACTGGGTATAGGCCTGGATCTGCCGCTGCGGGTCGGGGATCCGGCTCTCCGGCGTGAACTCCATGCCGTTGATGTTGTCGCCGCGGTACGAGGGCAGCTCGACGCCGTCGAGGGTCTCGACGGGCGACGACCGGGGCTTGCCGAACTGGCCAGCCATGCGCCCCACCTTCACGATCGGCTTGCCGCCCGCGAAGGTCAGGACCACCGCCATCTGCAGGATCACCCGGAACAGGTCGCGGATGTTGTCGGCGTGGAACTCCTTGAAGCTCTCGGCACAGTCCCCGCCCTGCAGCAGGAAGGCCTTGCCGGCCGCCACATCGCCCAGCAGGCTCTTCAGCCGACGCGCCTCACCGGCGAACACCAATGGCGGCATCTGCCGCAGGGTGGTCTCGGCGCGGCTGAGCGCGGCCAGGTCCGGATAGTCGCCCGGGATGTGCTTGGCAGGCTTGGCGCGCCAGGAGGCGGGCGTCCAGTGTTCGGTCATCGCTTCAAAACTCAGAACCGCCGGTGGGTCGGCGGGCCGGGCGTTTTACCTGCAAGTCCGGCGAGCGTCGATGCCTGTAGAGTCAGGGCGTCCGGCGCTGGGTCTCACCCAAGGCGACGATAACCGCCGTCAACGCGGCCAGGGCCAGCCACCACTCCTGCCAGATGCCAAAACTGACCAGGCCGAAGAACAGATAGACCACCGCCGAGCCGGCCGTCGCCGCTGTGAGGAGGCTGCGCTCGTCGCGCGCCAGCCGGCGGAAGGTGAACGCCCACACCAGGGCCCCCGCCGCCGCGCCGATGGCGCCCAGTTCCAGCCAGAGCTGGAGCGCGCCATTGTGGGGATGCAGCTGGATGTAGGGACTGAAGGCGCGGCTCGCATCGAGACCCCAGCCCCGGAACGGATGGTCGGTGATCCGGGCGATGGCGTGGGACCAATAGCCCATCCTCTGGGCCCAGGAGACGGGCAGCTCCGCGGTTCCCAGCGCCCGGGCGGCCAGCACCAGCAGCGGCATGGTCAGCACCAGCCCGGCCGCGGCCAGCCCCATGGCTTTCGGCGCCGAGCGCGGCCAGATCCAGACCAGGGCGCCGGCGCCGATCGCGAACCCCACCGCCAGGGTCGGGGCGTCCGACAGGAACCGCTGGGCCAGGACCGCCGTACCCGCCGCCATCGGCAGGGCAAGCCAGCCCGGCGCGCCCGCCCTCCAGCCCGCCGCCGCCGCCACCGGCCAGAGCAGGGCCAGGACGAAGCTGCCCTGAGCGAGATTCTTGCGGCCCAGGTCCGGCCGGATTGGATCGTTCAGCGCCGTGCGAAGCGCCCTGTAGACGGCGCCGTCCGTGAAAGCCTCGACGAGCAGCAGTGCGCCATAGGCCGCCAAACCCCAGGCCAAGACCCTGAGCGCCAGGCCGGAGAGCGCAGGATCGGCCCGCCGCGCCCCGCACCAGGCGGCGGCATAGAGCACCAGTTGCAGAGCCAGCTTCAGCAGGACGCTGTCCTCGATGGTGTCGGGGCGCTGAACCGTCCACAGCATGGAAAGACCTGCCCAGGCCAGCGCAAGCAGCAGAACCAGAGCCAGAGGCGCGTCGCGCTCGGCGATCCGGACGGCTGGCAGGCAGGCCAATCCCGCGAGTCCGATCAGGGCGGCAAAGCCCAGCGGACCCAGCCAGGCCACCAGCGGGGTGAGGGCCGCCACGCCGACCAGGACCCAGCCGCACCACGTCCCCAGGCGATCCGGCGTCCGGGCCGCCGCCGCCGTCACGCCACCGCGCCCAGGGCGGGCGGCATGACCTTGTCGCGCATGGTCACCAATTCCTCGGCCAGGGTCGGGTGGACAGCGCAGGTCGCGTCCCATTGGGGCTTGGTCACCCCCATCTTGAGGGCGATGGCCGCCATCTGGATGATCTCGGGCGCGTCCGGGGCGACCACGTGGCAGCCGAGGATCTTTTCCGTGCCCTGCTCCACCACCAGCTTCATCAGGCAGCGCTGGTGACCGCCGTAGAAGGTTTCCTTCATGGCCCGGAACTTGGCGAGGTAGATGTCGACCTTGCCATACAGCCGGCGGCCCTCAGCCTCCGACAGGCCGACCGAGCCGACCTGCGGCTGCGTGAAAACGGCGGAGGCGACCATCTCGTGATCAAAGGTCATCGGGTTGGCGTGGAACTCGGACTGGGCGAAGGCTGCGCCCTCGCGGATCGCCACGGGCGTGAGATTGATGCGATCGGTGACGTCGCCCACAGCCCAGATGTTTGGCACGTTGGAGCGCGAATAACCGTCGACCTTCACCGCACCATTGTCAGCCAGGGCCACCCCGGCGGCCTCCAGGCCGAGGCCCTCGGTGTACGGTTCACGGCCGACGGCGAACATCACCACGTCGGTCTTCAGGTCGTGGCCGTCGACGCAACTGGCGATCAGACCCTCTGGCGTCTTCTCGATGCGGCCGATCTGCGTCGCCAGGCGAATCTTGACGCCCCGCGCCTCCATCTCCTCGGCCACGTGGCTGCGAATGTCGTCGTCGAACCCGCGGAGCACGTTGGGTCCCCGGTGGACCACCGTCGTATCCACGCCGAGCCCATTGAAGATGCAGGCGAATTCCAGCGCGATATAGCCGCCGCCGACGATGACGATGCGGGCCGGAAGCCGCTCCAGATGGAAAGCCTCGTTCGAACTGATCGCATGCTCGATGCCCGGCAGGTCCGGCGGCATCCAGGGGCGGCCGCCGGTCGCGATCAGGATCTTGTCCGCCGTAACAGTGCCCTTGCCCTCGATCTCGACCGTATGGGCGTCTGTCATCCGGGCCTTGCCATGGAACAGCTCGGCCCCGGCGTTCTGCAGGTTGCGGACATAGATGCCCGACAGCCGCGCGATCTCGTTGTCCTTGGCCAGGAGAAAGCGTTCCCAGTCGAAGCTCGTCTCGCCAATGGTCCAGCCGAACCCGCGCGCTGTCTCGAAACTCGCAGAATATTCCGAGGCATAGACCATGAACTTCTTAGGCACACAGCCCCGGATGACGCAGGTGCCGCCGACCCGGCTCTCCTCGGCCACGGCGACCTTCGCGCCCGACATGGCCGCCACCCGCGCCGCCCGCACGCCGCCCGAGCCCGCGCCGATGACGAAAAGGTCGTAGTCGTAGTCCGCCATGAAGGCTCCTTAAGGCTCGTACTCGGCCACTCCGTCGGCCGTGCCCACGATCGCTCGGTCGGCCAGATCCAGGAACAGGCCGTGGTCGACCACGCCGGTGACGCTTTTCAGCGCCGCGGCCAGAGCGGCAGGCTCCTCGATCCGTCCACACGCCGCATCATAGATGAGATTGCCGTTGTCGGTCCGGACCGGTTCGCCGTCCACGCGCCGAAGCATGGGTGCAATGCCGAGATCGCACTCGGCCAAGGCGTCGCAGATCCGATCCGCCGTCAACTTGTGACCGAACGCGACGACTTCGATCGGCAAGGGGTAACGACCGAGGGTCTTCACCCGCTTCGCGGCGTCGGCGATCACCACGCAGGAACGCGAGGCCTCCCACACCAGCTTCTCGCGCAGCAGGGCCGCGCCGCCGCCCTTGATCAGCGACAGGCCAGGCCCGATCTCGTCGGCGCCGTCCACAGTGAGGTCGATGGTGCGGGTTTCGCCCAGGTTGGCCGTCCGAATGCCCAGGCTGGTCGCCAGGTCGGCCGTGGCCTGCGACGTCGGCACGCCGACGATGTCCAGCTTCCGCGCCGCCAGGGCGCGCACGAACCAGGCCGCGGTCGAGCCGGTGCCCAGCCCCACCACCATGCCGGACTTCACCAGCGCCGCCGCCGCCTCTCCGGCCGCACGCTTCTGGGCGTCAGCGTCCATAGGTTCCTCGCACGATCATCCCTTGGCCGCCTTCCGCGCGCTCATCACGTGTCGGAACCGCGCCGCCCAGCCGGTTTTCTCCACCTGTTGGCCGCGCGCCAGGGCCAGGGCGTCGGGCGTCACGTCCTTGGTCACCACCGAGCCGGAGCCGACGTAGGCGCCGTCGCCAATCCGGATCGGGGCCACCAGAGCACTGTTGGAGCCCACAAACGCGCCCGCGCCGACGTGGGTGTCGTATTTGAAGAAGCCATCGTAGTTGCAGAAGATAGTACCGGCGCCGATGTTTGCCCCCGCCCCCACCGTCCCGTCGCCCAGGTAGGCCAGGTGGTTGGCCTTGGCGCCCTTGCCCACGGTCACCTTCTTGACCTCCACGAAGTTGCCGATGTGAGCGTCCTCGCCGATGTCGGCCCCGGGTCTCAGTCGGGCATAGGGGCCAACCAGGGCGCCAGCTCGCACCACGCACCCTTCAAGATGGCTGAACGCGCGGATCACGGCGCCGGCATCGACGCTGACTCCAGGTGCGAACACCACATAGGGCTCGACCGTGGCGCCCGGCGCGATCCTGGTATCCCAGGAAACGTGTACGGTCTCCGGCGCGGGCATGGCCACGCCGTCCGCCAACAGCGCCTCGCGCCGGCGCTTCTGGAACAGGCCCTCGGCCTGGCTGAGTTGCATCTGGGTGTCGGCGCCCATCACCGCGCTCTCGGGGGCGACGTGGGCGCGGACGACCGCCTCCTCGTGCACCGCCTCGGCGACCATGTCGGTGATGAAGAACTCGCCCTTGGGGTTGTCGTTGCGAATCCGCGACAGCCAGCGGAACAGGTCCGCCCGCGCCGCCAGGTACATGCCGCCGTTGCACAGCTTGACGGCCCGAACCTCGTCGCTGGACTGGCTGGGCTCGACAATGCGCATCACGTGGCCGTCGGCGCCGCGGATGACCCGGCCGTAGAGCAGCGGGTCGGCGGGCTCGAACCCCATGATCGCCAGCGCCGCGCCACGTCCACGCAGCGCGTAGAGCGGTTCCAGGTCATGGGCGGTGAGCAGCGGGCAGTCGCCATTGACCACCAGCACGTCGCCCTCGAAGTCGGCCAGCGCCTCCTCGGCCGCGAGCACGGCGTGCCCGGTGCCCAGCGGCGGGTCCTGCAGCACGGCGGCGCCCTCGCCCAGCCGCGCCGTGACGAGCGCACGAACCGCAGGGCTGTGATTGCCGACCACCACGTGGATCCGCTCGCACCCGGCCGCCTGGACCGTGTCGATCACCCGGTCCAGCAGCGTGCGCCCGCCCACCTTATGCAGCACCTTGGGCGTCGGCGATTTCATCCGGGTGCCCTGGCCCGCGGCCATGATCACGGCGGCGCGTGCGGTCATTCATGCCCTCCCCGGCGGCGGTCGTTGAGTCTCAGATGGCCAGAGGCTTAGCAAGCCTTGTGGCGGCGCGCGACAACGGGCTAGCGTCCCCGACGTCCTTCGGGGGAGTCTCCATGAAAATCCGCTCGCGTCTCGCGATGATCCTCTGCGCCACGTCGCTTGCTGCGCCAGCGCTCGCCGCTGACAAGGCGTTGGAGGCCCGGTTCGACGCCATGATCGATCCCGCCGCGATGGGATCATGGCTCAAGACCATGGCCGCCGAGCCGAACCACGTGGGCGCGCCGCACAACAAGGCCAACGCCGAGATGACCTTGGCCCAGTTCAAGGCCTGGGGCTGGGATGCGCGGATGGAGGTGTTCGAGGTCCTCTACCCCACACCGCGCCAGGTCGCCGTCGAGCTGACTGCCGGTCCGGGCGCCCCCTTCAAGGCCACGCTGACCGAGGCGCCCGTCCCCGGCGACGAGACCTCCAGCCATACGAAGGACCAGCTTCCGGCCTATGTCGCCTTCCAGGGCGACGGCGATGTCACCGCCCCGCTGGTCTATGTGAATTACGGCATGCCGGCCGACTACGACGCTTTGGAGCGCCTGGGCGTGACGGTGACGGGCAAGATCGTCATCGCCCGCTACGGCGGCGGCTGGCGGGGCCTGAAGCCCAAGCTGGCGCAGGAGCACGGCGCGGTCGGCGCGATCATCTATTCCGACCCCCGCGACGACGGCTATGCCACCGGCGACGTCTATCCCGCCGGTCCGGCCAGGCCGCCCCAGGGCATCCAGCGCGGTTCGGTGGCCGACATGACCACCTTCCCGGGCGACCCCACCACGCCGGGCTATGGCTCGACCGCCGGCGCCAAGCGCGTGCCGCGCGAGGACGCCCAGACCATCCTTAAGATCCCGACCCTGCCGCTCTCCTACGCCGACGCCACGGTGCTGTTGAAGGCGCTGGACGGGCCGGTCGCGCCGCCCGCCTTCCGGGGATCGCTGCCCCTGACCTACCATGTGGGCGGCGGCGAGGCGGCCAAGGTGCGGCTGACCGTGCGCTCGGACTGGCGCCTGACCCCCACCTACAACGTCATCGCCACGCTGAAGGGCAAGTCGCGCCCCGACGAGTGGATCGTGCGCGGCAACCACCGCGACGGCTGGGTGTTCGGCGCATCGGACCCCCTGTCCGGACATGTGGCGATGATGGGCGAGGCCAAGGCCCTGGGCGCCTTGGTGAAGGCCGGTTGGAAGCCGATGCGGACCATCGTCTACACCAGCTGGGATGCCGAGGAGCCGATGCTGCTGGGCTCCACCGAATGGGCCGAGACCCACGCCGCCGAACTCAAGGCCAAGGCGCTGATCTACATCAACTCCGATAGTAACGGCCGCGGCTTCCTGGGCGTGGGCGGCAGTCACGCCTACCAGCACTTCGTGGGCCAGGTGGCCGGCGACGTGACCGATCCGCAGACCGGGGTCTCGGTCGGCCAGCGGCTGCGGGCCTATCTCGCGGTGCAGGGGGCTGAACAGCCCGCCAATCCGCGCGCCGTCGCGCTTGGCCGGATCGCCGCCGACCCCGTCCGCGACCTGCCGATCGACGCCCTGGGCTCCGGCTCGGACTATTCGGCCTTCCTGCAGCACCTGGGCCTGGCCTCGATCAACCTCGGCTTCGGCGGCGAGGGCGAGAGCGGCGGGGTCTATCACTCGGCCTACGACACCTATGAGCACCACAGCCGCTTCGTGGACCCCGGCCACGCCTATGCCGGCGCCCTGGCCAAGGTCGCCGGGCGGATGGTCATGCGGCTTGCCGACGCCGAGACGCCGCAGCAGCGCTATGGCGACTTCGCCGACACGGTCGCGGGCTACCTGGCCGAGGTGAAGACCCTGACCGACAGCCGCCGCGATGAGGCGGCCGCCCG
>JANPKX010000064.1:0-5980 GCA_031426235.1 Alphaproteobacteria bacterium
TTGCGACAGGTGCAACATCAGAAGCAGCCGCCCACGTCGTCTTCCAAGAGAATTTCAATGGGGAGAACGGCGGTCACACGGCCTATGGCTACCAGGGCTCTCTTCTCCAGTTCGAAGCACAGGTCGGATCGGTGGACCTCATCGGTACGGACAATACACTGGGGTTAGTAGGTGACGGAGCATTTCTCAACCTGAACGGCTTTGGTGGCCCAACTCTCGGGTTTTCGGCTGGCGGTGTGCGGGTCAATCGATCTTTTTCGGTTGCAGCGGGTGATCTTGTCACTTTGTCATTCCGTGCTAGTGGCAATCAACGTTCGCCCACGTCCGACGACGGGCTGCAAGCGGGTATCGAGATTGACGCTCCGCTCTCCATTGCTGACTTCACCGCCATTGGACCGACCTCGACCACAAATTTCGGTAACTTCGACCTGGTTGGCGGAATCGCGACATCGTGGGTGGTCGGTTATCGGCAGCCTTTCAAAGACTACTCCGTGACGTTTCGAGCCCTATCTCCCGGGCGGATAACCCCAGACTTCGCTGGATGGAGCCAAGAGGGTTTCGGCCCGCTTCTTGACGACGTAACCCTTAGCATCGGTGTCAGTGCTATTCCGGAGCCCAGCGCATGGGCTCTCATGCTCCTCGGATTCAGCGGGATCGGTGTCGCATTGCGCGGTCGTCATGATCAGCCGCGTAGAGCCGCGACCTAGCGGCCCCGCCTTGGTCGAAAGCGTCTCTCGATTCCGCGATCACTATACCCGTCCCCCATGCCAACGGGGGAGGAGGACCGCGAAGCGGTGGAGGCGGGGGATTAGGCACCGCCATGGACGGCGCGCGCCCACCGGCCTATCTCCCCGGCCATGACCTCCCGAACCCTGCGCACCCCGGCTGATCTGGCCGACGCAAGCCTTCTCCCCGCAGGCGGGCTGGCCGAGCTGGAGCGTGTCGCCGCGCGCTACGCCGTTGCGATCACCCCGGCGATGACCGACCTGATCCGGAGCGCAAAGGGCGGTGCGGCGGCGCAGTTCATGCCCACCGCCGCCGAACTGACCCAGACGCCGGACGAGGATCCTGATCCGGTGGGCGACGACGTTCACAGTCCGGTGGAGGGGGTCGTCCACCGCTATCACGACCGGGTGCTGCTGAAGGCCAACCACGCCTGCGCGGTCTACTGCCGCTTCTGCTTCCGGCGCGAGATGGTGGGGCCGGAGGGCATACGGCCCCTGACCCCGGCGCAGCTTGACGCCGCCATGGCCTATATCGCCGGCCGGCTTGAGGTGTGGGAGGTGATCGTAACCGGGGGCGACCCGCTGATCCTCTCGCCGCGCCGCATCGCCGACTTGATGGCCCGGCTGGCGCGGATCGAACATGTGAAGGTGGTGCGGTTCCATAGCCGCGTTCCGGCCGTCGACCCGGTCCGGATCACCCCGGCGCTCGTCGCGGCGATGACGGCGCCGGGCAAGACCACCTGGGTCGCGCTGCACGCCAATCATGCCGAAGAGCTGACCCCGGCGGCGGCGGCGGCCTGCGGACGGATCATCGATGCCGGCATCCCGATGATCAGCCAGAGCGTGCTGCTGAAGGGCGTCAACGACAATGCGGCCACCCTTGAAGCGCTGATGCGGCGGTTCGTGGAGTTGCGGATCAAGCCGTACTACCTGCATCACCCGGACCATGCGCCGGGCACGGGGCATTTCCGCAACACCCTGGCTGAGGGCCAGGCCTTGATGGCGGACCTGAGGGGGCGCGTGTCAGGGCTCTGCCAGCCCACCTATGTGCTGGATATCCCTGGTGGCTTCGGCAAGTCTCCGGTCGGACCGTGTTACCTGGCCGACGGCGAGGTGACCGATCCCAACGGTCTCAAACACCCCTATCCAACGGCCTAGCGGCCAGAGGCTTTCCCGTTCAGATGGACTCGTCTGAACGGGACAAAAAAGGCTCGCAATCCTACACTGAGAGCGTCGTTTCGCCGAAAACCGGTTCCCACTTTTCGGACGACGCGCTTGGGCTGTTGCCGGAATGTAACGGTCCGGCCGAGACCGCTGTGACGATATCGACACGCCGGAGCCGCGAGCCCAGATATGCGTTCATCTGCGAGTCACTCCGGCGCGTATAGCTAAGCGCGTCGCCGCGGCGGCAAACGGAGGGATGGGTACCAGTCATGGGCGGGCTTGGCTTGCGAGGCGGGCGCTTGAGGCGCTGCCTGGCCGTGTCCGCGCTGGCGCTGGCCTATGCGAGCGCGAGCCACGCTCAGCCCGCCACACCGCCGCCGGTTCTGGCGCTTCCGGCGCCCGCTCAGGCCGCCCTGGCGCCCGTCGAGATTCCGCCGCTGTCGCCAGCACAGGCCGCCGTTGCGCTGAAGGTCCTGCGCGCTGCTGACCTGCACGGCCTGCAGCCCAAGCGCTACCTGCCAGCCGATGTGTCCGAGGAGAGCGCGCTCACCGCGTCCCAGCAGACCGCATTGGCGGCCGGCATCCTGCGTTATGCGCATGACGTGCGCATCGGCCGGATGGACCCCGACCAGTTCCCTGACGTCTGGGCATTGCGCCCCGCTGCCTACGACCCCGCGCCGGACCTGGCGAAGGCCTTGGCGGAGGACCGTCTGCAGTCCTGGCTGGACGGACTGGCGCCGCGGTACGCGGGTTATTCCGCGCTGAAGCGCGGCTTGGCCCGCTATCGCGAGATCGCGGTGGCCGGGGGATGGAAGCCCGTCGCGGTCGGAGCGCCGCTCAGCCTGGGCTCGAAGGATCCTCGGGTGACGGCCCTGCGGGCGCGGCTCGCGGCGGAGGACCTCCTGGTGTCCGGAGCCGGACCGGCGGTGTTCGACAAGGCCCTCCAGGAGGCGGTCCAGCGCGCCCAGCGGCGGTTCGGACTCAAGCCCGACGGCGTCGCCGGGAAGGATGTGATCGCCTACCTCAACCAGCCGGTCGGCCAGCGCGTGCTGCAGATCATCGCCAACATGGAGCGCTGGCGCTGGCTGCCGGCCGCCATGCCGGCGACGCGCGTGCAGGTGAACGCCGGCGCGGCCGTGGTCACGCTCTTCCGCGACGACAAGCCCGTGATGTCCATGAAGGCCGTCTCGGGCCGGCCCGGCGACGAGACCCCGATGCTGAGCTCGGTGATCCACTCGGTGGTGATCAACCCGCCGTGGAACGTGCCCTCCGGCATCGCCCAGCGCGAGCTGTGGCCCAAGGAGAAGGCCAGCCCGGGTTACCTGGCCCGCAACGGCTATCGCATCATTCCGGTCGAGGGCGGTCAGCCGCGTCTCCAGCAGGCGTCGGGGGACGAGAGCGCCCTGGGACGGTTCAAGTTCGACTTCGACAACCCGTTCGCCGTCTACCTGCACGACACGCCCTCGAAGGGCGGCTTTGATCTGTTCTCGCGGCAGGCCAGCCATGGCTGCGTCCGCCTGGAGAAGCCCCGCGCCTTGGCCGAGGCGCTGCTCGAGGGCGACGCCAAGTGGACGCCGGAGGCCATCGACACCCAGCTCCTGGGCGATAAGACCGTGCGGGCGCGGCTGACCACGCAGGTGCCGGTGTTCATCCTCTATTGGACCACGTTTGCGGGCTCGGATGGCCAAATGCATTTCCGGTCCGATCCGTATGGCTGGGACCGGGACCTGCTGCAGCGGGTGGGGGTGCTCGCCGCGCCGCTCGCGCCGGCGGCCAAGACCTAAGGGGCGCTGCCGATGCTGAAGATCGTTCTGTGGATCGCGGCCGCCTGCGCGGCGGTGCTGCTGGCCCTGGCGGTGAGTCGCTCGATGGCGGTCGACCGTCCGCCTGCACCGCCGCCCGAGCCGCCGGTCCCCGAGGTCGTTGAGGCCCCGCCGCCGCCGGTCGTCGAGCCGCCGCCGCCTGTCGAGGCGAAGGTCGTGCCGACGCCGGAGGACGTCCAGATGCAAGAAGACGCCGCGGCGACCGGCATGACCACGCTCGAGCCCGAAGAGGCGCCTAACGAGTAGGGTTCAGCGTCCGCGCCATTGGCGCACGCGGCCGGTGTCGATGTGCAGGAAGTTCGACACCGGATAGTAGCCGACCCCGCCGGCGCTCAGGTCCAGGGCGGCGTCCCGAAGGTTGGCCAGCTCGACGCCCTCAAGCCGGACATCGATGGCCTTGCCCAGTACATGCTGGCTGTTTTCCGCCACCCCATCGCTGCGGCCCCGCAGCATGGCGTTGGTTTTCGGTGAGCGATAACCGGAAATGATCTGGAAGGGCCGCCGGGTCTCGAGCTGCCCACCGATCGCGTGGAGGGCATCGAACAGGCCGGGGTCGATGAAGTGCTCATCGCCCGTGCGCCAGTCGCGCATCACCCGCGTCGCTTCCGACAGGGCGTCGGGCAGGTAGCTGCCGTTGGCGTAGTAGACCTCGCTGAACCGTTCGCCCGTGTGGAGATTGTCGAGCACCGCGCGGCGCGGCTCCCAGATATCGAGGGTCTGGGTCCAGGCGGGCGCGGCCAGGGCGCTCAAGCCGGCGGCGGCCCCGAATGCGAGCAGCTCTCGGCGGGCGAGGTTGGGCAAGGCAATGCCTCCGGGCCGTCGGAAAGCGTGCACCATGGCCGGGGAATCCTTAACGTCAACCCTACAGCGGGACGAGGTCACTAGCGCCTCTCCGTCACGCACAGGTTATCCACAGGCCCCGATCAAAGCCCCAAGGCAAAGGGCCGCGCTGTTTCCAGCGCGGCCCTGACCCATCTTTCGTCGATGCGTAGAGTGCTACTTCTTCAGCACATCCCGCGCGGCGTCCTTCACGGCGCCGACGCCCTTCTGTACCTTGCCCGCGGTCTTCTGCGCGGCGCCTTCGGCTTCCAGTCGCTCATTTCCGGTCGCCTTGCCGGCGGCCTGCTTGGCCGAACCGGCGATATCCTTGGCGGCGCCCTTGGCCTGATCCTTGTGCATGTTCGTGCTCCACTCGGCGTTGCTGACGCGGCTGAATACGCCTGGGAGCCGCCGTTGTTCCGACGCCAACACGCTGCGCGCCCGTTGCGCCCGCCGCCGCCCGCCGCTATCTGACCGCGCGACCTTCCCGACACCCGACAGCGAGCACGCACGCCCCATGGCGCAGCAATATATTTTCCAGATGCAGGGCCTGACCAAGGCCTATCCGGGCGGCAAGAAGGTGTTCGAGAACATCTGGCTGTCGTTCTACTCCGACGCCAAGATCGGCGTGGTCGGGGTCAACGGCTCGGGCAAGTCCACCCTGCTGAAGATCATGGCCGGGATGGACAAGGAATTCGTCGGCGAGGCCAAGGCGGCCGACGGCATCAAGATGGGCTACCTGGAGCAGGAGCCGCATCTGGACGAGAGCCTCGACGTCTGGGGCAACGCCATCAGCTGGTGCGAAGAGAAGAAAATCTTCGACCGCTACAACGCCATCGCCGCCGAGCTGGGCGAGAACTACACCGACGAACTCATGGAGGAGATGACCACCCTCCAGGAGAAGATCGACGCCGGCGACCTGTGGGACATCGATTCCAAGATCGAGATGGCGATGGACGCGCTCCGCTGTCCGCCGGACGACTGGAAGGTCGACAAGCTGTCGGGCGGTGAAAAGCGCCGCATCGCCCTGGCCCGCCTGCTGCTCTCAAAGCCCGACATGCTGCTGCTGGACGAGCCCACCAACCACCTGGACGCCGAAAGCGTCGCCTGGCTGCAGCACCATCTGGAAGCGTTCCCGGGCTGCGTGATCCTGGTGACCCACGACCGCTACTTCCTCGACCAGGTGACCAAGTGGACGCTGGAACTCGATCGCGGCAAGGGCATCCCCTACGAGGGCAACTATTCCGGCTGGCTGGAGCAGAAGACCAAGCGGATCGTGCAGGAGCAGTCCGAGAGCACGGCCCGCCAGCGCGCCCTGACCCGCGAACTGGAGTGGGTCCGTTCGGGCGCCAAGGCCCGTCAGGCCAAGTCCAAGGCCCGTCTGGCCGCCTATGAGCGGATGGTCGACGAACAGGACCAGCAGCGCGGTGCCCAGACCCATGCCGTGAT
>JANPKX010000065.1:0-5224 GCA_031426235.1 Alphaproteobacteria bacterium
CAGCCGCCTGACCCGCGCCGCCAACTATCTGGATCTGCCGGGCATAAGCGTGCCCTGCGGTCTGACCGACCAGGGCCTGCCGGTCGGCCTGCAGATCCTCGGCCGCCCGCACGACGAAACCAACGTGGTCGCCCTGGGCGCCGCGTTCGAGCGCGTGTCGGGATGGAACGGCCTGACGCCGGATCTCAGCGGCTTTGTCTAGGCCTGTCGCTAGCCCCGCGTCGGCCCGCCGATCGAGCGCAGCACCAGCCAGGCGGCCAGGGCCCAGGCCGCGCCCAGGCTCCATCCGGCCAGCACGTCGCTTGGCCAGTGAACCCCCAGGTAGACGCGGCTGACGCCCACGGCCACAAGCAGCACTGCGGCCAGGACGTAGCACAAGGCCTTGGTGCGCCGTCGCGTTTCCAGGCTCGCCACCAGCATCGCCAAGGTCAGGAAGGTCGCCGCCGCCAGAGTGGAATGGCCGCTGGGAAAGCTCGCCGAATAGACGGTCACACCGTGCGGCACCAGCTCGGGTCGGGACCGGCCATAAAGGGCCTTACCCAGGTCGCTGGAGATCCAGGCCAGCAGCACTGCGCCACCCATGACCGCAGCGTGCCGGTATCGCTGATGGAAGGCGAAGGCCAGAGCCGCCACCACCGACACCAGCGTGATCACCGTTGTGCCGCCCAGGGCGGTGATGTCCCGCATCACCTCCTCGACGTGGCTGGACCCGATCGGGTCGCTGAGGTCTGCCGGATTGCGCAGCATCAGCATCAGGCTGCGGTCGAGCGCGTCGGTCTCGCCCTCGGCCATCTCGCCGCCAAGGGTCAGAAACGCCCATAGTGCGGCTGCGGCCATCAGCAGTCCGACCAGGACCCTCGCCTCGAACCGGCGCAGGAAGGCCCAGAGCCGGAGGGGTTGCGCGGCCAAGCCGCGAAGTATGGGCCTCAATTGCGCGCGGCGTAGCCCTGGCTGACCGTGCGCATCGTCCGTTCGACCTCGGCCTGGGCCGCGGCCTGGTTCGGGTGTGCGCCATCCGCCACGGTTACGCCGTCCTCGTCGTAGACCGACCAACGCCAGCCGGTTTCATGCTGGCTGAGTGAATAGGCCAAAGCGGCGCAATCGGACATGCCTGTTCTCCCTCGGGCCGGTCTACGGAACCTATGCCAGTCATAACAACGGCGCCGCACAATAGGTTTCCCGCAGGTGCGAAGAATTGCCGCGGTTGCCAAGGTTGCGGCGAGGGTCAGTGCGGCGACGCCTCGTCCAGCAGGGCGCGCCCCGCCTCGCGCGCCGAGGTGCAGCCGGTGAGCACCATCGCGACCGCCATTTCCGCGCGCAGGATTTCCAGCATCCGCGTGACCTGGGCCTCGCCGCCAGCGCCCAGCGCCCAGGCCCAGGCGCGGCCCACGAAGCAGGCCTTGGCCCCTAGGGCGAGCGCCTTGAGGACATCGAGCCCCGAGCGGACGCCGCCGTCCATGTAGACTTCAAGCTCGCCGCCGACCGCATCGGCGATGCGGGGGAGCGCCGCGATCGAAGACACCACGCCGTCCAGTTGCCGCCCGCCGTGGTTCGACACCACCAGGCCCTGGGCGCCGGCCTTGACCGCATCGCGGGCGTCGTCAGGGTCCAAGACGCCCTTGACCACGATAGGCCGGTCCCAATGCTCCCGAACCCAGTCCAGGTCTTTCCAGGTCACCGAACGGTCGAAGTTGCGGGCGATCCAGCCGAGGTAGTCGGTCACCCGGCCGCTCCCGCCCATGCCGCTGACCGCCCCGGCGACGGAACCCAGGGAGTGGGGCCGCCCCCGGGTGAACAGGTCCCAGGTCCAGGCCGGATGCAGGATCCCGTCCCGCAGTTGGGTCAGCATCGCCGCCAGGGGTGTGCTGCCAGTGAATCCTGAACGGACATCGCGATAGCGCGACCCCGGCAGCGGCAGGTCGACGGTGAAGACGAGCACCGGGCAGCCGGCGTCTTTCGCCCGGGCGAGCAGTTCGCGCATGTAGCCGCGGTCCTTGAGCATATAGAGCTGGAACCAGGGCGGCGTGCCCGCAGCCGCCACCTCTTCCACCGAACAGACGCCAACCGTGGACAGGCAGAACGGCACGCCGAACGCCGCCGCGGCGCGCGCGGCCTGGGTCTCGCCCCGGTGGGCGTACATCCCCGCCATACCGACTGGCGCCAGCCCCACCGGCATCGACATCGTCTGCCCCAGAGTCTCGATGCTCATGTCCAGGCGGGTCATGTCGCGCATGACCCGCTGGCGGAGCGCGATGGCCTCCAGATCGGCCACGTTCCGCTTCAGCGTCACCTCGGCGTAAGACCCGCCGTCGATATATTCGAAAAAGATGTGCGGCAGGCGCCGGCGCGCCATCTCCCGGAAATCCGACACCGAAGCTGCGCGCATGGAAGGCCCTCCCCGAGCCCTCGGTTTGTGCGGTCCTGCGCCGCGCGGCGCAAGGCTCTCGCCGCCCTATGCGCTTGGCGGCGGCATCGGCGTGCGCGGGGCCATGATGATCCAGACCTGGTGTCCGCGGGCGACGACCTGACCCTCGGCGTCATACAGCGCCACGCCGGCCGTTTCCTTGCGGCCTTCGCGCGCGATCGGCCAGGCCAGCACGACATAGTCCTGCCCGGCCTTCACGGGGGCGGTGACCTCGCCGGTCATGGTGCCCAAAAGCGCGCCGTGACGGCCCTCCCGGGCGATCCAGGCGAAAAAGCCCGGACAGTCCAGGGCTGCCCACACGATCTCGTCCGCCACGCGCCCCTCGGCGTCCGCGAACGCGGCGTGCGGGGTCCACACCGCGGCGACGAGGCCGGGCTCGGCGTCCGGGACGGGCCCCGCGAACACCCGAAGGCCATCGCCCTCCTCCCGCTCCGGCCCGCAGGTCAGGCAGGTGGGGTGGACGCGTTGCGTGTGCCCCAGGTAGCCCGCCATAGCGGCGCGGGCCGCCTCCAATCCGGGAGAGGGCGGCGGCTCGGGCAGGGCCTGGGTGGACGGCGCCGCCTGGCCGATCAGCACCCCGTCCTCCGCCGTCAGCACGGCCGCGCCGTCCGCGTGAGCCAGATCCAGGGTGACATCCAGCGGCACGGGCGCGCGGATCATCGCCGTCGCAAGGCCCTCCACCTGGCCCGCCAGAACACCGCAGACATACCCGCCGTTGCCGGAATTCGGCGGGCCGCGGAACTGGCGGCCGATGACCAGGGTGCTCAAGGGGATACTCGCATTTCGAAAAAGTAGAAGATTGAAGCGTGGCTTTCACACACCAGCGCACCCTTCGAAAAGCAAAAATCCACATCGCGTCGTTGGATGCCGCGAGCGGTCGCGCTAAAGGCATGAGGAACGCCGCGGCCAAGCGGGAACGGACCACTTCGACGGAGACTATTGGTGAGCGACCGGATCGAGCGACCCTGGGCCCTGATGCGCCACCATGCGGGCTGGGCCGACGTCTTCCACATCGACAGCGAGACGGCCGATTCGATCACCGGGTTCTATCCGGACCGCGAGACGGTCGGCCCGCCGGTCAACTATTCCACCCGCGCCGTGCTGGCCCGCTACCTGACGCTCGAGGCGGCCCGTTCGGCCAGAGAGGGCGCCGTCTCCGAATGGCGCAAGCACGACGCCGCCGTACGCGACGCCGAAGCCCGTCTGCGCGACGCCGAGAAGCTGCGCGAGGACGCCTGGCTGAACTCGCTGCGCGACGCCGCCGAACGCGGCTGACGGGCGGCTAAAGCCTCAGCCCCTTGGAAATGAACCAGGCGATGGCGGCGGCCAGGGTGGCCCCGACGAGGAACCGCCAGACCGGGGCGCCGGCGAGGCTCGGGTCCGAGGGCAAGGTCCGACGGCCGGTGATCATGGCCGCGATCAGGTTGCTGCGCTTCCAGACCAGGTAGTAGACCACCGCCAGGACGTGCAGCGCCACGAGCACCTGGATCACGCGGAAGCTGGTCTCGTGCAGGCCGGCGAACACCCGGCCCGTCTCGAAGCTGACCCGGTCCGACAGGGGTCCGGACTCGAACCCGTCGACGTCGACGCTGAACAGCCCGGTCGTCACCTGGACGATCAGCGCCGCCAGGATCGCCAGCACGCTGAGCGCCCCCAAGGGGTTGTGTCCGGGAACCTGCGACGGCTCGCGAGCGCCGAGGGTCGAAACATAGGCCAGGATCGCCCTGGGTCCCTTCACAAAGCTGGCGAACCGAGCCGCCCCGCCGCCCGCGAAGCCCCAGTAGATGCGGAACAGCACCAGGCCGATGATCGCGTAGCCGCTCCAGCGGTGCCATTCGAGGTGGTCGTCAGACGCCCACCACGAGAAGCCAATCAGCACCACCAGAAGCCAGTGGACGATCCTGACCGGCGCATCCCAAAGCCGGACGCTGACCCCCGGGCCGGACGCCGCCATGGCGCCTCAGCTCTTCTTCTCGACGCGGTACTTGTCGTGGCAACCCTTGCAGGTCCCGCCGGTCGGCCGGAACTGAGCCTTGACCGCGTCGACATTGCCGGCGGCCGCGGCGGCATTCAGCTTTGCCGCCTCGACGCGCAGGTTCGAGGCCGCGGCCGCAAAACCGGCCGCGTCTGTCCAGATGTTCGGCTTGGCCTCGCTCTTCGCGCGCGCCTCGACGCCGCTGCCCCGCGGGAACCAAGTCGGCAGGCCGATGGCCAGGGTGTTGACCGTCCTGGCGTTGGTCGCCAGCACCGCCTTGCTGGGCTCGGATTTCTTCAGTTCGTCGTTGATGGCCTTGAAGGCCTTGCCCATGGCCTCGAAGTTTTCGTGGCGCTGGTAAGCGGCCTTCGTCGCCGCGCTGGCGTTCTTCGGCGCTGCGTCGTGTTGTCCCTCGTGGGCGGAGGCGCCGCCGACCGCGATTGCTGCGCCCAGTCCCACGGCGACGGCCAGCGCCGCGCTCCTGCTGATGATCGCCATCTGGCTCGCCTTTTCTGATCCCTAGTGCTGCCATGGAGATTGCGGGCGTCAGCGGCCCTTCGTCAACGGTCTGGCGGCGGTGGGCGCGCCCTCGGCCGCGGCTTCCGCCAGAAGGCCCGCGCAGTTCGCATCCTTGGCCAGGCCTGGATCGATAAAAGGCAGAATGGCCGCCAGGGGCGTCAGCACCGCGCCAAGCGCCACCGCCGTCCCGCCCTGGGCCAGGGCCGCGCCGGGTTCTACCCCCAGCTTCGGCGCCATGATCGGGCCACGGATGGTGACCGGTAACACCACCCGGCCGATCCGGAACTTCTTGTCCTTGCCCTGCA
>JANPKX010000066.1:0-1542 GCA_031426235.1 Alphaproteobacteria bacterium
CCATCCGGCGCGGCGACCGCGCCGGCGTGCGCAACCTGCAGGTCCGCACGCCCCTGAACCCCGAGCCGCTGAAGGATCTTGTCGGACGGATGGGCGTGGTGTTCATCGACGCGCCATGCTCCGGCACGGGATCCTGGCGCCGCCATCCGGACACCAAGTGGAAGCTGACGCCCGACACCCTGGCCAAGCGCCAGGCCGACCAGGACCAGGTGCTGGCCGACGGCGCCGGCTTCGTGAAGCCCGGCGGACGGATGGTCTATGTCACCTGTTCGGTGCTGCCCGAGGAGGACGAGGACCGTGTCGCAGCGTTCCTGTCGGCCCATGGGGAGTTCGCGCGCATCCCGGCGACCACCGACGCCGACCTGACGCGGTTCCTGACCCCCGAGGGCGACCTGCGCCTGACGCCGTTGAGCGCCGGGACCGACGGCTTCTATGTCGCCGTGATGGAGCGTTCGGCGTGACGGCGGCCTTCGCGCCTCCGGTCCTCCCCCATCATGGGAGGGGGACCCTGCGCAGCAGGGTGGAGGGGGTCTTGCCCCAAGCTCAGCGGACCGAACTGGCCCCCTCCAACGCCCTCGGCGGTCCCCCTCCCCCAAGAGGGGAGGACCAGGGCCGCTTGCTCACTTCTGTCCGAGATTCCTGCCGATGATGACCCACGAGAAAGTCCTGATCGTCGACTTCGGCAGCCAGGTGACCCAGCTCATCGCGCGGCGGCTGCGCGAGGCCGGCGTCTATTGCGAAATTCATCCGTACGACAAGGTTGCGGCCATGCTGGAGGCCTTCGCCCCCAAGGCCATCATCCTCTCGGGCGGGCCGGCCAGCGTGCACGAGGCGGCCAGCCCTGCGGCTCCACAGGCGGTGTTCGAACTTGGCGTCCCGGTGCTCGGCATCTGCTATGGCGAAATGACGATGTGCGCCCAGCTCGGCGGCGCGGTCGAGGGGGGGCACGACCGGGAGTTTGGCCGCGCCGAGATCCGGATCGAGCGCGACTCGCCGCTGCTGGATGGACTCGGCGTGCTCGGCCACACCGAGACCGTCTGGATGAGCCACGGCGACAAGATCACCGCCATCCCGCCCGGCTTCGAGGCGGTGGCGACCTCGGAGGGTTCGCCCTATGCGGTGATCGCCGACGAAGGCCGGCGGTTCTACGGGATCCAGTTTCACCCCGAGGTGATCCACACGCCGCGTGGGGCGCTGATCCTGCGCAACTTCACCCACCGGATCGCCGGGCTGACTGGCGACTGGACCATGGCCTCCTACCGCGAGGAGCAGGTTGCCAAGATCCGCGCTCAGGTCGGCGACGCCAAGGTGATCTGCGGCTTGTCGGGCGGGGTGGATTCCTCGGTGGCCGCGGTGCTGATCCACGAGGCCATCGGAGCCCAGCTGACCTGCGTCTTCGTGGACACTGGCCTGTTGCGCAAAGACGAGGCGACGCAGGTCGTGACCCTGTTCCGCGACCACTACAACATCCCGCTCGTACACGTTGATGCGGCTGACCTTTTCCTGGATGAGTTGGCCGGCGTCACCGACCCCGAGACCAAG
>JANPKX010000067.1:0-7969 GCA_031426235.1 Alphaproteobacteria bacterium
AAGATGTCGTTCGCGGTCCCGAGGTACTGGGCCTTGGTGATCGAAGGGCTGTCGTAGTCGAAGTATTTGTTGTGCACCGTCTGGAAGGTCAGCGAGGTATCGCCGCGCCGGTAGCGGACCTGACCTTCGTAGTGGTCGCGATCGATGGTGCCCGGCCCGCGCCAGAGCTCGCCCTGGGTCGTCGAGAAGCTGCCGAAAGCCGAGAAGCCCGCGTGCTCGCCGGTGTCGAGCCGCACGAAGGCGCGCAGCAGTTCATCGGAGCCGCGGCTGAAGCTCACCTTGCCGCCGAACTCCTCGGCCGGCCCGCGGGTGATGTAGCTGACGATCGGCCCCAGCGAGGCGTAGCTGGCCAGCGACACATCCCCCGCGCCGGACGAGGCGGTCACCCGCGCCAGGTTCTCGTTGTCCACATAGCGATAGATGGGGCTGCCGCCGAACTGGTCGGAGCGCCCCATGGGAATGTCGTCCAACAGAAAGCCGATTTGCTGGAAGTTGAAGGCGCGCACCGAGACCGAGTTGCCGAACTCGTAGAGGCCCAGGGCGTCGTTCGCCTGGACATTGAAGCCTGGGAGGCTCTCCAGCATCTTCAGGCCGGTGATGCCGGCTGGCGCGGACAGCAGGGCGGCGCTGGTGATCGAAACGGTCGCGGTCGGCTCGTCCGTGCCAATGGCGACCGTGGCTTCCGACACGCGGGATCCGGTGACCACGAGTTCCTCGATCATAGGAGCGGCAGGCGCGTCCGCAGCGAACGCCGGCGCGGCCAAGATTGTGGCGCCCAGCAATGCGAGCTTGAAAACATGGCGCGAGCGCGCGCGGACTGGTGATGTGTGCATCGAAGATCCCCTTGGTTTCCCCAAGGGTGTGGAGCGCCCTGCCCTGAGGCCAGCGCGCCGGACACAGAACCGTCAAAGTCCGCGGCGATGCCTAAGCGCGCGACGGCCGCGTCGGCAGATGCGCAATCCTTGCGCGGCGAGCTATTGTCCAGCCTCGACTTCGCCACCAATCCGGGACCACTCCTCGAAGGAGCCGTCGTACAGCACCGCCTTCACGCCGAGAGATCGAGCGGCGAACAGCGTGGCGGTCGCCTGCTGGCCCACGTGGCAATAGGCGATCACGGTGTCGCCCGGCTTGACACCGGCGGCCTGGAAGCGGGCCGCGATCTCGGCCTCGGGCGCCAGCTTCAGGTCCGGGGTCGTGACCGAGACGAACGGCACACTCTTCGCGCCGGCGATATGCCCCGTCTTGTGCGGCCTGGCCGGCGAGCCGCCGGTGCGGGCGCCGAAATAGAACTCGGGTGTGCGCGCGTCGATCAACGCGAAGCCGGCCTGGCCCACGTGCGCCCGCACGAAGGCGGCATCGACGACCAGCGGCTGCGTCTTCAGCGCCGCCAGCCGGCCCGGCGTCACGGGCGACACGTCCGTGCTTGTCGTGCGCTTCTCTGCCACCCAGCCCAGCGTCCCACCCTCAAGCAGGCGTGTGCGCGCGCCCAACCCGGCGGCGTTCAGGACGAAGACGACCCGTGTCGCCGACTGGATGCCCTCGCGGGTCGGCACGACCACGATGGTCGAGCGGTCCGTGACGCCCAGACCCACCAGCTTGCCGTGCAGGGTCACCGCATCCGGCATCTCCAGGATCAGCGGCTCCGGCCCCGACGGCGGCGCCGAGACATCGGCCAGGTTGACCAGCCGCGCGCCCGGGATGTGGCCCGCCTCGTAGCCGGCCCTGTCTCCGACCTGCAGGATCACGATCCTGGAGTCTCCGAGCCGGCCGGCGAGCCAGTCTGCGCTCACCACCAACTGCGAACGGGCCGACGCCGCGGGAGCGGGTCCCGCGAGCGCCATGGTCAGCAGGGCCGTCACCACCAGAACCCATTGCCGCATCGTCGCTCTCCCGCTTGCCAGCGCACGCTAAGCCCCGGCCGCTTCGGACGCCAGCCCATCCGAGCCGCATCATTCCCCCCCGCCGTCCCCTGCGGTATTTCTGGCGAACACATGTCGAACGTGATTCGAAGATGATCGGACGCCTGCGCGGAGCCGTGGCCGAGGTTGGCGAGGAGGAGACGCTCATCGACGTGATGGGCGTGGGCTACGTCGTGCGCTGCGGCGCACGCACGCTGTCCCGTCTCCCCGAGATCGGCGCCGAGGCCCTTCTGCATGTAGAGAGCCATTGGGGCGAGCAGACGGGGATGACCCTCTATGGCTTCCTCAGCCGCGACGAGCGCCAGGCCTTCGTGCTGCTGCGGTCCATTCAGGGCGTGGGACCGAAGGCTGCCTTGGCCGTGCTGGACGTGCTGCCGCCGGCCGAGCTGGCGGGCGCGGTAGCCCGCGACGACAAGGCCGCCGTGGCGCGCGCCAACGGCGTCGGGCCCAAGCTGGCGCTGCGGATCGTCACCGAACTCAAGGGCAAACCGATCACCGACGGACCGGTTGCCGCCTTCCATGGATCGATCGCGGCGACGCCGGCCAAGGCCTCGGCCTCCGGCGAGGCGGTGGCGGCCCTGATGGGCCTGGGCGTGGCCGAGCCCGCCGCACGCCGCGTCGTCGAAGGCGCCGCCCTGCGCCTGGGCGAAGACGCCGAGCCCTCCACCCTGATCAAGGCCGCCCTGCAGGAGCTGGGGCGTTGACCCGCCTCGTCTCCGGTGAGCCGGCCGCGTACGAGCCGACCGACAAGGCGATGCGGCCACAGACCCTGGCCGAGTTCGTCGGCCAGAAGCAGGCCAAGGGCAATCTCAGCGTGTTTATCGACGCCGCGCGCGGGCGGGCCGAGGCGCTGGACCATGTGTTGCTGTTCGGCCCACCAGGGCTGGGCAAGACCACCCTGGCCCAGATCGTGGCCCGAGAGTTGGGGGTGAACTTCCGCGCCACCTCCGGCCCGGTGCTGGCAAAGGCCGGCGACCTGGCGGCGATCCTGACCAACCTCGAACCCCGCGACGTGCTGTTCATCGACGAGATCCACCGCCTGCCGGCCAATGTGGAGGAGATCCTCTATCCGGCGATGGAAGACCACGTCCTGGACCTGGTGATCGGCGAGGGTCCGTCGGCGCGCTCGATCCGCATCGACCTGGCCCCCTTCACCCTGGTGGCGGCGACGACGCGGGCCGGATTGCTGGCCACGCCGCTGCGGGATCGGTTCGGTATTCCGCTCCGGCTGGAGTTCTATACGCCCGAGGAATTGCAGCAGGTGCTGATGGCCGCGGCGGTGAAGATGGGGATGAGCCTGAGCCAGGACGGCGCGGCCGAGATCGCCACCCGCGCCCGCGGAACCCCGCGCGTCGCCGGCCGGCTGCTGCGCCGGGTTCGCGACTTCGCCGAGGCCGACGGCGCCGACGTCGTGGACCGCAAGGCCGCCGCCTCGGCGCTGGCCCGACTGGACGTGGACGAGCACGGCCTGGACGCCCTGGACCGCCGGTATCTACGCGCCCTGATCGAGAACTACGCCGGCGGCCCGGCTGGGGTGGAGACCCTGGCCTATGCCATCGCCGAGGCCCGCGACGCCGTCGAGGACGTGATCGAACCCTTCCTGCTGCAGCAGGGCTTCATCCAACGCACGCCGCGCGGCCGGATGGCCTGCGCCAAGGCGTATTCGCATTTGGGCCTGGTCGCGCCGAAGGGCGTGGGCCCAGCGCCCACCGGGGACTTGTTTGAATGACGACGCGAGGGGCTGCGGATGAATGAACCTACCGCCGGCCGGATCGTGGGCCGCGAGCACCAGCTTCCCGTCCGCATCTATTACGAGGACACCGACTTCACCGGCATGGTCTACCACGCCAACTACCTGCGCTATTTCGAGCGTGGGCGGAGCGACTTCTTCCGGCTGGCGGGGATCAGCCATACGGCGTTGCTCCAACTCCCCGAGCCGACCGCCTTCACCCTGATCCGCGTCGAGGTCGACTACCGCCGCGCCGCGCGGGTGGACGACGCCCTGCTGGTGCGAACCACCTATGACGCTGTGCAAGGCGCGCGCCTGATTGTCAGCCAGCGCATCACGCGAGGCGAGGACCTGATCGCCGAGGCGCAGATCCAGGCGGTCTGCATCAGCCTGGAAGGCCGCGCCAAGCGGCCGCCGCCAAGCTTGGTCGACAGTCTTCGGCCCTACTTCGCGCCATAAGTTCGCCACCGACATCCGCCAGCAACCTTGCGACGCGCACCAGGAGACCCGATGAACCCGGCCGCCATTACGCCCGAGAGTTTCGACCTGCTCTCGATCTTCCTGCGCGCCGAATGGGTGGTGAAGCTGGTGATGATCGGATTGGCCGCAGCCTCGCTCTGGTCCTGGACCATCATTCTCGACAAGCTGTTCCGGTTCGCCAGCCTGAACCGCGAAGCCAATGCCTTCGAGGACACGGTCTCGTCCGGCCGCAGCCTGGAGGACATCGCCGCCGACGCCGGCGAGCAGCCTGTCCACGCCCTACCGCGAATGTTGCAGGCCGCTCTCAAGGAGTGGCGCGATGCGCGGGCGCAGGGGCCAGCCAGCGAGGGCCAGCGGGCATTCCTGGTGCAGCGCATTGACCGCACCCTCGACACCATCATCGCCCGCGAAAGCGCCCGCGTGGAGACCGGCCTCGGCGGACTGGCCATCGTCGCCACCGCCTCGCCGTTCGTCGGCCTGTTCGGGACCGTGTGGGGCATCATGGGCTCGTTCCAGGCCATCGCGATCCAGAAGAACACCTCGCTGGCGATCGTGGCGCCTTCGATCGCGGAGGCATTGTTCGCCACCGCCATCGGCCTGGTGGCGGCCATTCCGGCCTACATCGCCTACAACGCGTTTTCGACGGCCGCCGGCCGGTTCTCGGGCCGCCTGGAAGGCTTCGCCGACGATCTGTCGACCGCCATCCAGCGCCGCCTGTCCGAGCGGACCTGAGCCATGGCGCTCTCTGCCAACGACGCCTTCTCGGCCGGCGGCGGCGGCGGCGGTCGCCGCCGGCGGCGGCGCGCACGCCGCGGGGCGCTCTCCGAGATCAACGTGACGCCGCTGGTGGACGTCATGCTGGTGCTGCTGATCATCTTCATGATCTCCGCGCCGCTTTTGACCGCTGGCGTGCCGGTCGAGCTTCCGAAGACGGAGGCCGGCGCCATGCAGGACGTGCCGGACCCGATCACGGTGTCGATCCGCGCCGACGGCCGCATCTACATCGCCGACAACGAGGTGCCGTTCGCCAACCTGTCGCCGAGACTGAAGGCCATGGCCGACGACCGGACGCGGCCGATCTACGTACGGGCCGACGGCAAGGCCACCTATCAGGTCGTCGCCCAGGTCATGGCCTCGCTTTCCACCTCCGGCTTCTCGGCCATAAACCTGATCACCGACACCGGGGGGCCGTCGTCGGGCGGGGCCGCCGACGACGGGAAGGCGGACGCCACGCCGTGAGCCGGACGGATGTCTACCGGGCCGAGTTCTCGCCGGCCGTGCTGGGGTCGCTGGCGCTGCACGGCGTCGTCGCGGCCGCCTTCCTCATCTCGTGGAGCGAGCGTGACCTGAAGGTTGGCGGTGTGGTGCCCGTGACCATCGTCTCCTCCGCCCCGGACCGCGACACGCGGCCCGCCGAGCAGGCGGACGTGACGCAAAGTGCGCAGACCGAGAGCCCGACACCCGAGGCTCCGCCCGAAGTGGCCCCACCCCCCGCGCCGACGCCCGCGCCTGCGCCCACGCCGACGCCAAGGGCCGCCAAACCCGCGGAAAAGGCCCCGGCCACGGTTCCGGCCAAACCGCCCGTGAAACCCGTAGAGAAGACGCTGGATCTGGACGCGCTGGCTGCCAGCCTGACCAAGCCTGCGCGCAACACCGCCGCCCGCCCCTCGTCTGCCGCCAAGGGGCCCACGCGGGCCGAGACCGCGCCCGTGGCGCGGCAGACGGTCGGCAGCGGACTGGCCGCCGGCGCCGCGGTCGCCGGCATGACAGAGGAACTGCAGCGCCGCTGGATCCTCAACTGCGATGTCGAAGGCGGTCGCGACGTCCTCGTCCGCGTGACCTTCCGATTGGGCGTCAGCGGTCAGGTGGTTGGCGATGTCACCAGCCAAATTCAAAGCGCGCGGACACCTGTGGCCACCGCCGGGGCCGAGCGCGCCGTCCGGGCCGTCTACGCCGCAGCTCCGTTCCGCGGGTTGCCCCGTGAATTCTACGGCGACCGCATCGCCGTCAATTTCAACGCCAAAGAGGCCTGCGCCCGATGACCAAGACTCTCATGAGCCTGCCCGGGCTCAAGGCGCTGGGCCTGGCGGTGTTTCTTGCCCTCACTGCGATGATCCTGGCCACGCCCGCGCGCGCCGAGATCGAGGTCAACGTCAATCGCGGCGACGTCCAGCCGTTGCCGATCGCCGTGCCGGCGTTCGGCGGGGCGCAGGGGTCCGATATCGCCCAGCTGATCGCGGCCAACCTTCAGCGCTCGGGTTTGTTCCGGCCGCTGGACCCGGCGGGCTTCGTGGAAAAGAACCTCACTGCCGCCGTCCAGCCCCGGTTTGGCGACTGGAAGACCATCAACGCCCAGGCGCTGGTCAACGGCCAGGTCACCGTCGAGGGCGGCAAGCTGCGCGTCGACTTCCGGCTGTGGGACGTCTTCGCCGAGCAGCAGATGCTGGGGCTGCAATTCACCTCGAGCCCGGAGAACTGGCGGCGCGTGGCGCACAAAATCTCCGACGCTGTCTATGAGCGCCTGACCGGCGAAAAGGGCTATTTCGATACCCGCGTGGTGTTCGTCGCCGAGAGCGGGGCGCGCGGCAAGACCATCAAGCGCCTGGCGATCATGGACCAGGACGGCGCCAACCCCAGCTATCTGACGACCGGCGACTCCATCGTCATGACCCCCAGGTTCTCCTCGAACAGCCAGGAGATCACCTACATGTCGCTGCGGCCCGACAGCTCGGCCATCTATCTCTTCAATCTGGAGACCGCCCGGCGCGAGAGCCTCGGCAGTTTCCCGGGCATGGTGTTCGCCCCACGTTTCTCGCCGGACGGGGGCAAGGTGGTCTTCTCGGTCGAGCGCGGCGGAAACAGCGACATCTACGTGATGAACCTGTCGAACCGCTCGTCCCAGCGCCTGACCTCGGATCCTTCGATCGACACCTCGGCGTCCTATTCCCCGGATGGGGCTCGGATCGTGTTCAACTCCGACCGGGCCGGCTCGCCGCAGCTCTATGTCATGGGCGCCGACGGGTCGGGCCAGCGGCGCATCTCGGGCGGCGGCGGTCGCTACACGACGCCGGTCTGGAGTCCGACCGGCGAGTTCATCGCCTTCACCAAACAGACCGGCGGCGAGTTTCACATCGGCGTCATGCGCCCCGACGGCACCGACGAGCGGCTGCTGACCACGAGCTATCTGGACGAAGGTCCCACCTGGGCGCCGAATGGGCGGGTGCTGATGTTCAGCCGTGAAACGCCTGGCGGCGCCCCGCGTTTGTGGACTGTGGACGTCACGGGACGGATCCTGCGGCCTGCTCCCTATCCCGGCGCGGCCTCGGACCCCGCGTGGTCGCCGTTGCTGAATTAGTCGTTTGAGGTATTGGCGCGCCAAGGCGCCATCACCGGATTGTTAGGCCTTCAAAAAGCCGAATAGGTGCAGGTACTCGGAACGTCTGGGAACCCGCCGTCGTAACATCAGAAGGAGAAGCCTACGTGCAGAGCTTCAACACCAAAGGCGCCGTTCGTCTGGCCCTGATCGCCACCGCGGCGCTGTCGATGACAGCCTGCGCGTCGAAGCCCAAGCCTACGCCGGTCGCCCCTACCGCCCCGCCCTCCACGCCGGCGCCGATGACGCCGCCGACCGGCGCCCCCGCGCCGCCGCCCGTGGGCGTGGTCCCCGGCTCGGCCCAGGACTTCGTCATCAACGCGGGCGATCGGATCTATTTCGACCTCGACTCCTATTCGATCCGCGAAGACGCGACGCCGATCCTCGACGCCCAGGCCGCTTGGCTGGTCCGCTATCCGTCGGTTCAGGTCCGCGTCGAAGGCAACGCCGACGAACGCGGCACCCGCG
>JANPKX010000068.1:0-10638 GCA_031426235.1 Alphaproteobacteria bacterium
GACCCCAACCTCAGCGCCTTCAAGGCGCGCGGCGGCAAGCTGATCCAGTACCACGGCTGGAACGACCCCGCGATTCCGCCGATGGGCAGCGTCCGCTACCGTGACAAGATGCGCGCGGTCATGGGCGACACCGACGGGTTCTACCGGCTCTACATGATCCCAGGCATGCTGCACTGCGCCGGCGGCGCGGGCCCCGGCGGGGTGGACTGGCTGAACACCCTGGATGGTTGGGTCGCTCGCGGCGAGCCCCCGCGCAGCCTGCTCGCCCGGTCGGCCGATGGCGCGCAGACCCAGACCCTTTGTCCCTATCCCGCCGTTGCGCGCGAGGACGGCAAGGGCGGGTGGAGCTGTTCCAGCCGCCGCTGACGCAGCTCCACAAGCTTGGCCTTTGGACCCCGCGGGTGTAGGCAGGCCTTCTGCCGCCATGCAAATCGAACACCGTCATACCTCGCCCGGCCAAGGCTGTGGCCCATCCCGGAGGGCTCGCCGCGATCGGCTGGAAGCGCTCCTGAAGTCCCGCGCGCGACGCGCAGCAGGTCAGCGACCGGAGGCGGCCTGTGTCCGCCTTCCGGGGTTGGCCGCAACTCCGGAGGACTATCGTGAGCTTCTCTATCGGCGCCTTCATCATCGGCGCGGCCTTTGTGACGGCCGCCATCTCCGGCGTGTTCGGAATGGCGGGCGGACTGTTGCTCAAGGGCGCGCTCGCCCTCGTGCTACCCGTCTCGGCGACCTTTGTGGCCCACGGCCTGTTGCAACTGGTCGCCAACGGCTGGCGGGCGGTCCTCCAGCGTAGCCACATCGTCTGGCGCGTCGTTGGCCTCTATGCCCTCGGCGCGTTCGCGGCGGCCGCCATCGCCGGGTTCATCACCGTCCAGCCGACCACCGCCACGCTCTACCTGTTCATGGGGCTGGTGCCGTTCCTCATCTGGATCCCCGACGGCTGGCTGAAGCTCGACGCCCAGATCCCCGGCCAGGCCCTATTCTGCGGGTTCAGCGTGACCGGCGTGAACCTGACGGCCGGTGTGGCCGGGCCCTTCCTGGACATCTTCTTCGTCAAGACCGCCCTGACCCGCCACCAGATCGTCGCCACCAAGGCGGCCACCCAGGTATTCAGCCACGCCATGAAGATCATCGTCTACGGCGCGCCTTTGCTGGCGGTGCGCGGTGAGGGTCTGCCGCCCCTTTGGGTGTTCGCCCTGGCCGTGCCCCTGTCGATGGTCGGCACCGCCGCCGGCGGCATTCTGCTCAATCGGCTCTCGGATGTGAACTTCAAGCGCTACCTGCGCCTGATCCTGACAGGGATCGCGCTGCTCTACTTGGCGCAGGCAGGTCGGCTCTATCTGGGGATGGGCTGAAAAAAAGACCGGGTCCCATGCGGGGCCCGGCCAAAGTCATTTGGGAGGAAACGCCCAGGAACGGGCAAGGCTGAGATAGGTCGCCCGTCGCGCCGCGCAAGGGGCGCAGATTGGTTTTTCGGCACGCCGAAGTGGCCTGCCCACGCAGTGGAACTGGCTGTTTCGCCGGCGCCTCGCCCGGGCTAGAGCGTGGACCGCGATCGCAGGAGCGCTTGGATGGACCTGAAGCCGAGGGTGCTGGAAGACCGCCATGTCCGCCTTGAGCCGATCGCCGAGGCGCACCGGGAGGGTCTGCGCGCCGCCTGCAACGCCGACCAACAAATCTGGACTGAACTCTACCCGTTTTCCTGGGCGAACGAGCACTTCGATCCGACTTGGGCCAAGCTGGTCGCGGACCAGGCCTCTGGCGTCAGCCAGCCCTATGCGGTCCTGACCGGCGGCGGCGTGGTCGGGCTCACCACCTTCTACGCTATCGACAGCGCCAACGGCGTGGTGGAGATCGGCGGCACCTACTACCGGCCCGACGCCCGAGGCGGGGCGACCAACCCGGCGGCCAAACGCCTGATGATGGCCCAGGCGTTCGACAGCGGAGCCCGGCGGGTCGTCTACCGGGTCGACGCCTCAACCTGCGTTCGCGGGCTGCGGTCACGAAGCTCGGCGCGGTCCAGGAAGCGCTCCTGCGACAGGACCGTGTCACCTGGACCGGCCGCATCCGCGACACGGTGCTGTTCTCGATCCTGGCGGACGAGTGGCCGGGCGTCCGCGATCGGCTGGACGCGCGTCTGGCCTAGCCGGGGCTAAGCCGAAACCTTCGCCGCCACGGCCACCCCGCGCCGCGCATCCGGCGGGTCGAAGAAGACGGCTGCCGCGTTCTTCGCCACGTCCTGCGCCGTATACGGCCGCCCCGGCGCGAAGCCCTCCGTCTCCAGCATCTTGATCTCACGCACGCCGCGCGAGGAGACGCCCAGGATCTTGCCGGAATGCTCGGCCGCCAGGTCGCTGACCATGAACAGCACACCCGGCGCGATATTCTCGGGCAGGCTGAGCGGGTCCGGCTCCTTGCCGATGCGGCCGGGCAGGTCGGAGGTCATCCGGGTGTAGGCCCCGGGCGCGAGGCCCATGACCCGGATGTTGTACTTGCGGCCCTCGATCGCCATCACCCGCACCATGCCGTAGATGCCGGCCTTGGCGGCCCCGTAGTTGGTCTGGCCGAAGTTGCCGTAGAGGCCGGACGTGGACGAGGTCAGCACCATCGATCCGCCGCCGTTGTCCTTCATCCACTTCCAGACCGGCAGGGCGCAGCAAGAGGTGCCCTTCAGGTGCACCTTGATCACCTTGTCCCAGTCGTCCTCAGAGGTGTTGGCGAAGGTCTTGTCGCGCAGGATGCCCGCGTTGCAGACCAGGATGTCGCAGCGGCCGAAGGCGTCCAAAGCCGTCTTCAGGATGTTCTCGCCGCCCGCCAGTGTGGAGACGTCGTCGGCATTGGGGACGGCCTTGCCGCCGGCCGCAACGATCGCGTCGACCACCGCCTGCGCAGCCGCGCTGGTCCCCGCGCCCGACCCGTCGCGCGAACCCCCCAGGTCGTTGACCACGACACTGGCGCCCTCGGCCGCGAACAGCTTGGCATAGGCCTCGCCCAAGCCGCCCCCGGCGCCGGTAATGATCGCCACCTTGCCGTCCAGAAGTCCCGCCATGACCGTCCTCCTCCATACCGTTGTTTGGAAGCATCATCGGTCCGGGACAGGGCGGAGCGCAAGCCTGCTTAGTGGATGCGGGTGAACCGCCAGTCCTGCCCAACGGGCTTGCCGTTCAGGGTTCCGTCGATGCGCGCGCACAGATCCTCGCCGCAGCGGCGATAGGTCACCCGCTGCGGGAAATCGTGGGCCCTGTTCTCGAAGACAGCTTGGCCCGGCGGACCGGGAAGCCTGACGAAGGGCGTTGGCGGTTGACCGGGAAGGGTGGCGGTGAAGGTGAGGCCGGCGGGCTCGTCCGTGATCGTCATGCGCTCCACGCTGGGCGGCTTGCCCGCCCGAACCGTCTCACTGATTCCAACCAGCCTGCCGTCCGCCACCCGCCAGGACTCCCGGGTCGTCACCCCGGGTTTCGTCTCGATCCAGGCGCCGGCGAGCCAACCGAGGCCGGCGACGCCGTCAGCCTTGGCGGGCTCTCCCGCCGCCAGCACGGCCGCCGCCAACAAGCTTGCGATCATCATCTTGGCACCTTTCGCCGCGCCTTGAAGAAGCCCTTCAGCAAGACCGCACTCTCCTCCGCCAGCACGCCGCCCACCACGGTTGGCCGCCAGTGGCAGGTCGGCTGTTCGAACACCCGCGGGCCGTTGACGACCGCACCGCCTTTGGCGTCCTCGGCGCCGAACACCAGCCGGCCGATCCGGGCGTGGCTGATGGCGCCGGCGCACATGGCGCAGGGCTCCAGCGTCACCACCAGGGTCAGGCCCGTGAGGCGGTAGTTTCCGACCTTGAGCGCCGCCGCGCGCAGCGCGACGATCTCGGCGTGGGCGGTGGGGTCGTGGGTTCCGATCGGCTGGTTCGCGCCGACCGCGATCACCTCGCCGGTCGCAGGGTCCAGCACGACGGCTCCGACCGGCGTCTCGCCGGCGGCTGCGGCGGCTTGCGCGGCCTCGAGCGCAATGCGCATGGTGCGATCATCATGGTCCACGATCCACTACGACCCCAGCCCGACGACCCGGGTCAAGACCCCGACTCCGATGCCGAGCCTCGCGAGGAGGGCGCCGGCGAGCGGGTCGCCAAGCTTCTGGCCCGATCTGGCGTGGGCTCGCGGCGCGATGTCGAGCGGCTGATCGGTGAAGGTCGGGTGGCGATCAATGGCCGCACGCTGGAAACCCCCGCGGTCAAGGTCGAGCCCGGCGACATTCTCACCGTCGACGGCGAGGTGGTGGGCGAGCCTGAACCGGCGCGGCTGTTCCGCTATCACAAGCCCGTCGGTCTGGTGACGACGCACAAGGATCCCGCAGGCCGGCCCACGGTTTTCGACAAGCTGCCGGAGGGTCTGCCCCGCTTGATCTCGGTCGGGCGGCTGGACATCAACTCCGAGGGCCTGCTGCTGCTGACCAACGACGGCGCGTTGGCCCGGGCGCTGGAGATGCCGTCGACGGGCATCGTGCGCCGCTACCGGGCGCGCGCTCACGGTCGGGCGAACCAGGAGAGGCTCGACACCCTGAAGGCCGGCATCACCGTCGAAGGCGTGCGCTACGGCCCGATCGAGGCCAAGCTGGACAAGGCCAAGGAGGGGCCCCAGGGCGCCAACCTGTGGCTCACCATCACCCTGCAGGAGGGCAAGAACCGCGAGGTCCGGCGGGTGCTCGAAGCCCTGGGCCTGAAGGTGAACAGGCTGATCCGCCTCTCCTATGGACCGCTGGCGCTGGGGACCCTGGCGTCGGGCGAGCTGGAGGAAGTCGGACCGCGTGTGGTGCGCGAGCAGTTCGGCGACCACATCGAGGCCGACAACCTGCCGACCGGCGAGCGGGCGCAGTATCGGGTGAAGGCCAAGGGCTCGCGGCGCGATCCTTCCGACGCCCTGGTCGAGCCGCCCGTCGCGGCCGTCCGCCCGAAGGAGAAGCCGGTCTACAAGGCCGGCTGGGCCAAGCCGAAGAAGAAGCCCCGGCCACCTCACCTCCAGGGCAAGTCGGCCGCCAAGGCTCCGCCCAAGGACGGCTCCAAGGCCAAGCCGTTCGGGCGCAAGCCCGCGCCGATCAGGTCTTCTGGATCTCCGCCGGCGGGCGGCCCTGGCGCAGGCCCTCGCGGGCCGAAGCCGTCGCCATCACGGCCTGGAAGCTCGCCCGCTCGTCGGCCAGCCCCTCCCAGATCGGGCGGTCGAGGGCCGCGCGGGTAAGCCGCTTGGCGTGGGCGATGCCCTCCGCGCCACGGCTCTCGAACTCAGCGGCGATCTCCATCGCCCGGGCTAGGGAATCAGAGGCTGTCTCGTGCACCAGGCCGATCGCAAGGGCGTCCGCGCCGTTGAAAGTCAGGCCGCGCAGGATGATCTCCAATGCCTTGGCCTCGCCCACCACGCGCGGCAGACGCTGGGTGCCTCCGCCGCCCGGAAAGATGCCGACCCGGGTCTCGGGCAGGCCAATCGCCTCTGCGGCGGGACTGGCGATCCGCAGGTCGCAGGCCAGGGCCAGCTCGAACCCGCCGCCCATGCACAATCCGTTGATAGCCGCGATCACCGGCTTGTCGGCCTCGAAGATCTCGTCGACCAGCGCCAGAAAGCCCTGCCGGGGCCGCCCGCCGGGCTGGGCCGAACGCGGCGGGGGCGCAGGCGGAGCCCCGTCCATGGCCTCGCTCGCGACCGATAGCTCGCCGACGTCATAGTGGCGGATGAAGATGTCCGGCAAGCCGCCGGTGATCACGATGCAGCGTACGGCCGGGTCGGCCGCGAGCGGGCGGAAGGCCTCCAGCATCTCCTGGCTGCCCGCCGCGGTCATCGTGCCGAACGGGGGGTTGGCATAGGTCATCACCGCCGCGCCGCCGCGCCGCGTCACGGTCACCAGGCCCATCAAAGTCCTCCTCTTGATTGTTGTCGGAAACCTTGGGACGGGAGGGCGGACGCGGCAAGGAGCCTTCAAGTTTTGCGCATCGTATCGGGCGAGTTCCGCGGCCGCACCTTGGTCGCCCCGCAGGGCCAGGCCACGCGGCCGACGTCCGACCGCGCGCGGCAGGCGGTCTTCAACATCCTGGAACACGCGCCCTGGTCGTCAGGGCTCAGGGACCTGCGGGTGATCGACCTGTTCGCCGGATCGGGGGCCCTGGGTTTCGAGGCCCTGTCGCGGGGGGCGTCGTTCTGCCTGTTCGTAGAGACCGACGAGGCGGCGCGCGGGGCGATCCGCGACAACGTGGAGGGTCTGGGGGGCCTCTACGGCAAGACCCGCGTCCACCGCCGTGACGCCACCGACCTCGGCGTGAAACCCGGCGCCGACGGCCCGGCCTTCGACCTCGCCTTCCTGGATCCGCCCTACGCCAAGGGGTTGGGCGAGCAGGCCCTGGCGCGGCTGGCCGAGGGCGGATGGCTGGCGGACGGCGCCGTCGTGGTCTTCGAGCGCGGCGCGAGCGAGCCCGGCTTCGAGGTCGCCGGCTTCGAACCCCTGGACGCGCGTGACTACGGCGCGGCGCGGGTGCATTTCCTGAGGTTTCGTCCATGACCCCCACGCTGGTTCCCGTCGTCGACCTGACTGGCGAGCCGAACCAGGTCGCCGCGCAAACGGCCCAGGCGTGCGCGGACTGGGGGTTTTTCCACCTGGTCGGACACGGCCTCGACCCGGCCCTGCTGGCGGATGTGACGGCGCAGGCCCGAGCCTTCTTCGCAGGACCGGCGGGTTCCAAACGGGCCCTCTCCCGCAGCCGCGAAAACCCTTGGGGCTATTACGACCGCGAGCTCACCAAGACCCGGCGCGACAAGAAGGAGATCTTTGACGTCGGCCCGGATGTGGCGGCCGACCGGGTCGCCGACGACGTCTTCCAGGGCCAGACCCCTTTCCCGGATTGGCAGCCGGGCCTGCAACCCGTCGCGCGCGCCTATATCGAAGCCTGCGAGGCACTCGCCTTCCGACTGTTGAGCATCGTGTCCGCCGGGCTCGGCGCGCGGGACGACGCCCTGGCGGACGCCTTTCGGGGCGTCCACACGAGCTTCCTGCGCCTCAACCACTATCCGACCCAGGACCCGGCGGCGGCTGACGTGGATCGGCCTGCGGGCCTCGGCATCCATCACCACACCGACGCGGGCGCGCTGACCCTACTGCTGACCGATGGCAAGCCTGGGCTACAGGTATTGAAGGACGACGCCTGGCATCCGGTGGACCCTTTGCCCGGCGGGCTGATCGTAAATATCGGGGACATGGTTCAGGTCTGGTCGAACGACGCCTACCGTGCGCCGTTGCACCGGGTGCAGGCCATGGAGACCGAGCCGCGGCTGAGCCTGGCCTACTTCTTCAACCCGGCCTATGGCGCCGTAATCCGGCCCCTGCCGCGGGCTCACGACGCGCTCTACCGCGACCTCCCCTGGAGCGAATTCCGCCGTCGCCGAGCGGAAGGCGACTTCGCCGACTACGGGACCGAGGTGCAGATCAGCGACTACCGCTCAGCGCCGGCCGAATAGCCGCTCGATGTCGGCGAGCTTGAGTTCCACATAGGTCGGGCGGCCGTGGTTGCACTGGCCGGAGTGGGGGGTGGCCTCCATCTGGCGCAGCAGGGCGTTCATCTCGGGCGCGCTGAGCCGGCGGCCCGCGCGGACCGAGCCGTGGCAGGCCATGGTGGAGCAGACATCGGCTAGTCGTTCCTTCAGCGCCAGCGCCTGGCCGTGCTCCGCCAGATCGTCGGCGATGTCGCGGATCAAGCCGGCGGCGTCGGTGTCGCCCAGCAGGGCGGGAACCTCGCGGACCAGGACCGCCCCGGCGCCAAACGGCTCCACGATGAGCCCCAGAGCGGCCAGCTCATCGGCGCGGGCCAGCACCCGCTCGGCCTCGGCGGGGTCCAGGTCCACCACCTCGGGCAACAGCAGGACCTGGCGGGCCACTCCGCCGGCGTCCAGTTCGCCCTTCATGCGCTCATACACCAGGCGCTCGTGCGCCGCGTGCTGGTCGACGATCACCACCCCGTCGCGGGTCTGGGCGACGATGTAGGTCTCGTGGACCTGGGCGCGAGCGGCCCCCAGGGGGAAATCCACAGCGTCGAAAACCGGTGCAGGCGCGTCTGCCTCGGCCATCCCTGGCGACCAGGCGTCTTCGGCGCGCGCCGACACGTCGCCCAGGCCCGGAATGGACGCTGCAACGGCCGCGGCCGGCGTCCAGCCGCCCTGCCGCCAAGCCGAGAACCCGCCGCCCGAGGGCTGCTGCGCCATCACTCCCGGCCGGAAACCGCCCAGGGCCGCCATCGAGACGGTGGTCGAGGCCCGATGCCCCGCCGCGGCGAGGGAGTGGCGCAGGCCGCTGACGATCAGGCCCCGCACCAGACCCGGATCGCGAAAGCGGACCTCGGCCTTGGCCGGGCGCACGTTAACGTCCACCAGCCCGGCATTCAGCTCGACGTACAACGCCGCCACCGGGTGCCGGTCGCGGGCCAGGAAGTCGGCATAGGCGCCGCGCAGCGCCCCTTGCAGCAGCCGGTCGCGCACAGGCCGGCCATTCACGAACAAGTACTGGTGGGCCGCATTGCCGCGGTTGAACGTCGGCAGGCCCGCATAGCCCGTCAGCCTCACCCCTTCGCGGTCGTGATCGATCAGCAGGGCATTGTCGGAGAAGTCCCGACCCAGCAACGTCGCCAGGCGCGCCAGCCGGCCCTCCACGCCAGGCGCCTCGGCAGGCAGCCTCAGGGTCCGGCGGCCGTCCAGGTCCAACGCGAACCCCACGGCCTCATGCGCCATGGCCTGGCGCTTGATTTCCTCGGTGATGGCCAGCGCCTCGGCGCGCTCGGACTTCATGAACTTGAGCCGCGCCGGCGTGGCGTAGAAGAGGTCGCGAACTTCCACCCGCGCGCCGTGCGGTCCGGGGAAGCCGGCTGGCGCCACCGGCGTGACCGCGCCACCTTCGATGAAGATCGCATGCGCCTCGGCCAGCCCCCGCGCGCGGCTGGTGATCAACAGACGCGAGACCGAGCCGATGGACGGCAACGCTTCGCCCCGGAACCCCAGCGTCGCGATCCGCAGCAGATCGTACTCGCCGTCGTCCCCGGGGCTGAGCTTTGAGGTCGCGTGCCGTTCCACGGCGAGGCTCAACTGGTCGGCGGCCAGACCATTGCCATCATCGGCGACCAAGATACGGGTCAGCCCTCCGCCGTCGGCCTGCACCTGAATCTCCAGGGCGCCGGCATCGAGGGCGTTTTCCACCAGTTCCTTGACGGCGCTCGCGGGCCGCTCCACCACCTCGCCGGCGGCGATGCGGTTGATCATTTCGGGCGGCAGGCGGCGGATGAGCATCGCGAGCGACCTTGCCCCCTTGGGCCGATTCCGAGAAGGCTTTCGTCTGTGTTGAACCGCCTGACCGCCCTGGCCCTCGCCGCCCTTGTCGCCGCCGGCCCGGCCGCGGCCCAGACCGTGGACAGCCGACCGCTGGATCCCGACGAGACTCTGGTCGAGGAACTGGTCGTGCGCGGCCGGCTGCCCGGGCCGGCCTGGTGGCGCGTGTCGGATGCCGACACGATCGTCTATGTCCTGGGCGTTCCCTCCCTGGCGCCCCGCCGAATGCAGTGGGACCGGGCTGTGTTCGAGCGGCGGCTCGAGGGCGCGAACGTCGTGGTCCTGCCGTTCGTCAATGTCCGGGCGAAGGTGGGCGGCTCCATCGGGACGGCGATCAACCTTCTTCGGGTGCGGTCCGGCGGGCCGTTCGAGGCGAAACTGGATGCCCCGACGCGAGCCCGCTTCGTGGCGGTTCGCCAGCGGCTGGGCCAGGACGCCAAGCACTATGCCACGTCCAATCCCCTGGCGGCCGGCGTGCAGCTGGCCATCGACTACCGCGACGCGTCCGGCCTGACCAACATGGACCCGGCCAAGCTGGTCCGCCTCCTGGCCCAGCAGAAGCGGGTGAAGGTCATCGAGAAGAGCTACGACCTGGGGCCGCAGCTGGGCGGCATTCTACGGACGCCGGCAGCCACTGGCCGCGTCTGTTTCGACGAGGTGCTAGCGCAGGCCGAGGCCGGCCCCGGCGTAACCCTGACCGCCGCGCGAGCCTGGGCGGAAGGCGACGTGGCCGGCGCCCTGGCCAACGAACGGACCTATGAGCGCTGCCTGGCCGTCATCAGCGGCGGACGCACTTATGATGAGCGCACCAAGGCCGACACGGCGGCCGCCATCGCCTCGGCGCTGAAGTCGCCCGGCCACGCGGTCGTCCTGGTCCCGCTGCGCCCCTTGCTGGCGACCAACGGCGTACTGGAGCGCCTGCGCGCCCAGGGATTCAAAGTGAAGACGCCCGGCGAGGAATGACATCTGGGTGACCCCCTCCGTCGCCTGCGGCGACACCTCCCCCTTGGGGGGAGGATCTACGCATCACCAGCCCGTCTCGACCGTAAAGGTCAGGATGGTCTCGCCGTTGGCCGGGACGGGCACGCTCCAGCCCAGGGTGCGGGCGTCGATGCGACGGCTCTTGAGGCTCTCGGCCTTGACCTCGCCGTCGCGCCACAGGCCGCCCTGGCGCAGCTCCACCGTCACGGCCTCGGGCCGGGCGTTGCGGACCAGGTACTTCATCGCATAGCGCGAGCGGGTCTTGGTCACCCGTTCCTGGCTGACCAGGGTGGCCTGGCTGGTGACGTCGAAGGCG
>JANPKX010000069.1:0-4039 GCA_031426235.1 Alphaproteobacteria bacterium
GCGCCCGCTGGCGGCGCCGACAGAGCGAGATGTGGGCCGCTTATCAAGCTGCCGGGGTCAACCTCGCCGGGCCCACCCTTGAGGAGGATGGGCCGCCAAGGTCCGCTCGCGCCCGGCCCTAGATCGCCAGAGACCGGGCGCGATCGGCCGCCCCGTTCCCGGGGGTACGGGGCTTGCCTCGTTTCGGCCTAGTAGCTGCGACCAACCGGCGGGACGATCGTGGCATCGCGGTCGCGCTCCGGCTCGTCCTGGTCGCGCATGCGCTCGCCGTCGCTGTCGGAACTGTCGAAGCTGCGCCCCTCGCGCATCCCATAAAGGCCGCGCTCGCGGGTGATCTCCTCCGCCGAATAGGCGGGGGCTTCAGGGCTGTAGCCCGTCCAGCCGGACTGACGATAGGCCGCGCCGCGGTCCGTCGCCTCGACGCCCGACCGGCCGTGGAGCAGCTGCTCGATCTCAGCCGCACGGCTGTCATCGGCGCGCACGCTCACCAGGGTGCCGCCACGGCGGACGCCTTCGGCATAGACCTGAGCTTCGTCGTCGCTGTGCCCGGCGTCCTTCAGCGCGCCAAGAAGGCCGCCTGCCGCGCCGCCTGCTGCCGCACCCGCCAGGGCGCCAACCGCGGTCGCGGCCAGCCAGCCGGCCGCCACCACAGGCCCCAGACCGGGGATCGCCAGCATACCGAGGCCGGCGAGCAGGCCTGCGCCGCCGCCCAGCAGTCCGCCGGTCGTCGCGCCCTTGCCGGCACCCTCAGCGGCATCGTTCTCGCCGTCGTGATCGCCGTCCTTCATGTGTGGGCGGTCGTGCTGGTGACCGGCGTGCCAGTTGTCGCCGTTGCTGGCGATCAGGCTGATGTCGTCGTGCTTGATGCCGGCCTGCTCCAGGTCGGTCACCGCGGCCATCGCCTCGGTGTGGCTGTTGAACAGCCGCGTAATCGTACGGGTCATATCGATGCTCCTTTGAGCGAAACTATTTGGCGCTGACCGCGCCCTTGAAATCGACCGAGACGTCCATCGTCTTGCCGTTCTTCTTCGCCTTGCCGGTCCACATGCCGTCCGAGGTCTTGGTGAGGCCGGTCACCTCGCCGTATCCGGCCTTTCCGATGTGGCCGCGGGCCTGGTCCTCGGTGAAGGAGTTCGAGCCGGCGCTCTGGCTGGCGTCGGCCATGTTGCCGTCGGGGTTGACAGCCTCATTGCCGTTGGCGGGCGGGGGCGAGACCGCGCCACCCGGGTTGGTCACGCCGTCGGCCGCGTTAGCGGTCCCTGCGGCGGCAGAATCCGCAGCGTTCGCGGTGGCCGCCGTGGCGTCAGCGGTGGCCTCGGCGGTCGTCTCGGCCGGCTTGGCGCAAGCGGACAGCAGGCTCATGGAAAGCGCGGCGCCTGTCAGCGCCGCCATTCGGATGTTCATCTTGCGGATCTCCCAATCTACCGCCGGATAGCGGCCCAGCCGGGCAGGAGTTCCGAAGCGCTGGTGGTTTTGTCCCGCCGGATGCGACACCCTTTGTGCGATTGCGCTCCGATGATGAAGACGCGTCATACCTCGGCGCCGGCCCGCCAAAGTTCCGCCCTCCTGACGCCCAAGCGGCGCCACGTTCACGAAACCGTGCGCCGAACCCTTTTGGGACACCTCCGGTTCTGGTGGCTGGAGGAAGCGCCTCCGAAACACCCGTTCCCCCTGGAGGGCTTATGTCTATTCGTTTCCTCACTTCCGTCTCCGCCGCGGCATTGGCTGCAGCGCTGGCAACCAGCGCGATGGCCCAGACAACGTCGACCACGAGCTCAGCTGCCACGGCCGCCGGCGACAGCGCCACGGCCGGCAACGGCGGCGCCGCCAGCGCCAGCACCACGAACACCGACGGCTCCACCACGAGCACCGACAACTCCAACAGCTCAACCAACACGTCGGACAGCTCGGACAATTCCACCAGCACGTCGGACAGTTCAGACAACTCGACGCACACGTCGACGACGACCGACTCGGGCAACGACAACTCGAACCGTTCGACGACGGACAATGCCAACCGGTCGACCACGGACGCGTCCAACCGCTCCACCAACGATTCCGGGAACGACAACTCCAACCGGTCGACCACCGACAACTCGGACCGCTCGAGCATGGACAATTCCGACCGGTCGAGCACTGACAACTCCAACCGTTCGACCAACGATTCCGGCAACGACAACTCCGACCGGTCGACCACCGACAATTCCAATCGTTCGACCAACGACTCCGGCAACGACAACTCGACGACGACGGACAACTCGGACCGGTCCGACAACTCGATGCGCTCGGCGGACTCGAACAACGACAATTCCAACCGCGCCGACAACTCCACGAACGACTCGAACAACGACAACTCGGATAACTCCGACCGTTCGGACTCGAATAATGACAATTCGAACCGTTCGATGAACGACTCGAACAACGACAACTCGGACAACTCGGATAACTCCGACAATTCGGATAACTCGAACAGCTCGGTGAGCAATTCGAACAACGACAATTCGGATCGCTCTGTCGCAGACTCGAACAACGACAATTCCGACAACTCGATGCGTTGGGCCGATTCCAACAACGACAATTCGGACAACTCGACGACGACGACGAACAACACCACGACCATGTCGTCGCAGGAGTTGAACGGCACGGTCTCCGGGATTTCCGTGACCTACGGCATGCCCGGCAGCGGCTCGGAAGAGGGCGCCGGCGAGGCTGGCTCGCTCGTGACCGGCAACGTGAACAGCAGCGGAGCCGCCTTCGCCGGCGTCAACACCGCCAGCTTCAACACGGGCGTCGGCTCGCTGAACCAGGCGGCGACGTCGCTGGCCGCCAACGCCAACATCAGCTTCGGCGCTGCGCCCCAGTAGGCACGACACGGCTGCGCCGGGGAACTTCCCCCGGCGCAGTTTCTTTCCTCGACCTGAGCGCCGCCACTGGATCCCAAAGATGCGTCACATTTTCACGATGACCCTTCTGGCCGCACTCAGCGCCGGCGGCGGCGCCTTGGCCCAGTCGCCAGCAGCGGCGGCGGCGACCGAACCGACGGCGAGCGCTCCCGCGCTGAGCGCCGACGAATTGGCCGAAGCCAGCGGAGGCCAGGGCGTCACCGTCGATGTGATGAGCCGCCAGCAGCTCACCGGCTCCACCAGCGGCAACACGGTCAACGCGGGAACCCTGACCTCGGGCGAGGTCAGTTTTGGACCCAATGCGCTGGACGGCTTCAACGGCGTTGGCAACTTCGTCATCAACACCGGGGCGAACAACACCCTGCAGGGTGCGATCAACATCACCATCGTCACCACGCCGCTGCCCTAGCCATGCGCCAGCGCGCCTATCTTCACAGCCTGATCGGCGGCGCAGCCCTGCTCGCGGCTGCGATCGGCCATGCGCCGACAGCCACCGCCCAGATGACATTCAACCTGGTTGGCGACGTCGCCTCGGTGCGTGTCACCAGCCTGCGGGACATGCCCTTCCGCACCGTCGTGCGGCAGCAGTACGACTACAGCTGCGGATCCGCCGCGCTGGCGACCCTGCTTCAGCACCACTATGGCCGCCCGGTCGGCGAGGCCGAGATCTTCCGCGCCATGTACGTGGCCGGCGACCAACCCAAGATCCAGAAGCTGGGGTTTTCGCTTCTTGATATGAAGCGCTATCTGGCCACGCAGGGCATCCGCGCCGAAGGCTATCGCTGGACCATTCGAGATATCGAGCGCGCCCGCGCACCGGCCATCGCTCTGATCCAACGCGGGAATTACCGGCACTTCGTGATCATCAAGGGCGTGCGCGCCGGCAAAATCCTGGTCGGCGACCCGACGCAGGGCATCAAGCTCTACGCGATCGCCGACTTCCAGAAGCTCTGGAACGGCGTGGTGTTCGTGGCCGACGCCCAGTCGGGTCCGCGGCCGGCCTACGACCGCGACGAGGAGTGGGGCCAGTTCACTCCGGGCCCCTTCGACCCGTTGAGCGACACCGCCCTGGCCAGCTTCGCGTCCGGAGTGATGAGCACCGCCGCGGCCAGCGGATCGTGCTCGGCCTGGGCCAG
>JANPKX010000070.1:0-1688 GCA_031426235.1 Alphaproteobacteria bacterium
CGACCCCAAGCTCTCCAACACCGAGCGGCTGGTCGAGCTGGCGCCGAAATACAAGGGCGGCAAGTCCGAGGCCAAGGGGCCTGACCTGACCTGGCGCCAGGGCGACGTGGGCCAGCGCATCACCCACGCCCTGGTCCACGGCCTGACCGACTACATCGAGGCTGACACGGAAGAGGCGCGGAGCCTGGCCGAGCGCCCGCTGCACGTCATCGAAGGCCCGCTGATGACCGGCATGAACGTGGTCGGCGACCTGTTCGGCGCGGGCAAGATGTTCCTGCCCCAGGTGGTCAAGTCGGCGCGGGTGATGAAGCAGGCGGTGGCCTATCTCGAGCCCTTCATGGAAGCCGAAAAGGCCGGCAAACCCCGGGTGCAGGCCGGCCGCATCCTGATGGCCACCGTCAAGGGCGATGTCCACGACATCGGCAAAAACATCGTGGGCGTGGTCCTGCAGTGCAACAACTACGAGGTCATCGACCTGGGCGTCATGGTTCCGGCCGACCGCATCCTCGACGAGGCGCAGAAGCACAACGTCGACATCGTCGGCCTCTCCGGCCTGATCACCCCCAGCCTGGACGAGATGGCCTTCGTCGCCAGCGAGATGGAGCGGCGGGGCTTCAAGATTCCGCTGCTGATCGGCGGCGCCACCACCTCCAAGACCCACACCGCGGTCAAGATCGAGCCGCGCTATAAAGGCGGCCAGACCACCTATGTGCTCGACGCCAGCCGCGCCGTGGGCGTGGTCTCGGGCCTGCTTTCGCCCACCGAGCGCGACCGGCTGCAGGCCGAGACCGCGGCGGAATACGTCAAGGTGCGCGAGCAGTTCGCCCGCGGCCAGGACAAGCGCGCCCGCGCCAGCCTGAGCGAGGCCCGCGCCAACGCCTTCGCGCCGGACTGGAGCGTTTATGAGCCGCCGAAGCCCAGCTTCACCGGCACGCGCACCTTCCACGCCTACGACTTGGCGGACCTGGCCCGCCACATCGACTGGTCGCCGTTCTTCGCCAGCTGGGAACTGATCGGCCGCTACCCGCTGATCCTGGACGATGACGTGGTCGGGGCCGCGGCGCGCGACCTCTACAAGGACGCCCAGGTCATGCTGCAGCGGATCATCGGCGAGCAGTGGTTCGAGGCCAAGGGCGTGGTCGGCTTCTGGCCCGCCAATTCGGACGGCGACGACATCGTGGTCTATGCCGACGAGACGCGCACGGCCGAGCTGGGCCGGTTCCGCTCGCTGCGCCAGCAGATGGCCAAGGACAAGAGCCAGGCGGACGGCGGCCGCGCCAACGTGGCCCTCTCCGACTTCGTCGCCCCGGTCGGCACGCGTCCCGACTGGATCGGCGGCTTTGCGGTCACCGCCGGCCACGGCGAGGCGGAGATCGCCCAGGCCTTCAAGGACAAGGGCGACGACTATTCCGCCATCATGGCCGCGGCCCTGGCCGACCGGCTAGCCGAAGCCTTCGCCGAGGCGCTGCACCGGCGGGTGCGCACCGAGCTCTGGGGCTATGCGCCGGACGAACCGTTCGACGTTGAAGCACTGATCGCCGAGCAGTACCGCGGCATCCGCCCGGCCCCCGGCTACCCGGCCCAACCGGACCACACCGAGAAGGCCACGCTGTTCAAGCTGCTGGACGCGCAGGCCGCCACCGGCCTTGAGCTCACCGAGAGCTTCGCCATGTTCCCCACCGCGGCGG
>JANPKX010000071.1:0-1644 GCA_031426235.1 Alphaproteobacteria bacterium
GATGGCGGGACACAACGGCGGACCCACCCTGGCTCCGGAGCTCTACAAAGATCAGGGAACCCCTGACGCGTGACCTTGGCGCTCTCCGATCTTCAGCGGCGGGACTGGCTGCGTCTGGCGCGCACGGAGGCGGTGGGCGCGGTCACCTTCGACCAGTTGATCGGGCGGTTCGGTGAGGCGGCCCTGGCTCTGGCCGCGCTCCCCGACCTCGCGCGCCGGGGCGGCCGCATGGCGGCGCTGAAGATCCCGGACGAGGCCGAGGCGGAGACTGAGCTGGCTGCCGGCGCGGCCCTGGGCGCGCGGCTGATCTGTTCCTGCGAGCCCGACTTCCCCCAGGCCCTGGCCGCCCTGGACCCGCCCCCGCCCGTGATCTGGACGCGGGGCGACGCCGCCATCCTGGACCGGCCCACCGTCGCCATCGTCGGCGCCCGGGTGGCCTCGGCGGCGGGGCAGCGATTCGCGCGAGGCTTGGCCGCGGAACTGGGCGGGGCCGGCCACATCATCGTCTCGGGCATGGCGCGCGGCATCGATGCGGCGGCCCACGAGGGCGCTCTTCCCACCGGAACGGTCGCCGTGCTGGGCGGAGGGATCGACGACATTTACCCGCCAGATCACCGCGACCTCTATGGCCGCATCGTCGAGCAGGGCTGCGTGGTCTCCGAGAACGAGCCCGGCCGCACCGCCGTGGCCCGCGACTTCCCCCGCCGCAACCGCATCATCGCCGGCCTGTCGCGCGCCGTGGTCGTGGTGGAGGCCGAGTTCCGATCCGGCTCGCTCATCACCGCGCGGCTGGCCAACGAGCAGGGCCGCGAAGTGCTGGCGGTGCCCGGCTCGCCGCTCGACCCGCGATCGAAGGGGACGAACGACCTGATCCGCCAGGGCGCGGCCATCTGCGAAGGCGTCGAGGACGTGCTGCGCGCGCTGGAGGGCCTGCGCGGGTTCCAGGAACCGGAGACCCCGCGCTTCTCCGGCCGCCCCGCGGAGCCGGACGACGCCCTGCGCCGCCGCCTTGCCGATCTGCTGTCTCCAACCCCGGTCTCCCGGGACGAACTGGTCCGCGCCGCGGGCGCCCCGGCGTCGGCGGTTTTCGCCGCCCTGGTGGAGCTGGCGCTCGCCGGACGGGCCGAACTGCTCCCCGGCGGCATGATCGTTAAGGGATGAGCCCCTAAAGGGGCTCGCAGAATCGCGCCGAAGCGCCCCGTTGACAGGCCTTGGGCGCCACCCCCACCTTCCGCGCTCTTTTGGATCAGACACACCCGCAATGAAGCTCGTCATCGTCGAGAGCCCCGCCAAGGCCAAGACCATCAACAAGTACCTGGGCTCGGACTACAAGGTCCTGGCCTCGGTCGGTCACGTCCGCGACCTTCCGGAGAAGGACGGGTCCGTGCGCCCGGACGACGACTTCGAGATGTCCTGGGAGGTTGGGAGCCGGGCCAGCAAGCCGCTGGCCGAGATTACCGCCGCGGCCAAGACCGCCGACCGCCTGATCCTGGCCACCGACCCCGACCGCGAGGGCGAGGCCATCTCCTGGCACGTGCTGGAGGTGCTGCATAAGAAGAAGGCCCTGAAGACCGCCGCCGTCGAGCGGGTGGTGTTCAACGCCATCACCAAGACCGCTGTGACCGAGGCCATGGCCAATCCGCG
>JANPKX010000072.1:0-9796 GCA_031426235.1 Alphaproteobacteria bacterium
GCGCCGGCGGCTGTGGCGGCCCTGTGCAATGGTCCCTGGGTCAGGCGATAGAAATCCAGGATGCCGCTCAGGTCGCCCGTTCGCAGGGTCGAGCCGTAGTAGAGGATCGCGGCGTCGCGCTCCGGATCCGCCAGGGCCGCAGCCAGGGCCGCCACAGCCGCCGGCGCAGGGCTCGCCAGTTCGGCCTCTACACATGACCTCAGCGCACTCATGGGACCACGAACTCCAGCGCCGGACCGCGTCGGACGGTCAAGGGGCCGCCCTCGAACACTTCGCCATCCAGTACGAATCGTCCGGGGAAGTCGGCGTCGAAGGCATCCACGTCATGGTGGGCATAGCCCGCGTCATGCAGCCAGCCGGGCTGCTCCCCGCGCAGAATCGCTGGTAGGGCCCGAGGCAGCCGGCGTGGCGGTGCCTTGATCGTCAGGGCCTTCAGGCCCTCGCGGACCGGCCCGAAGGGCCTTAGGCCCAACGGAAACCGCTTCAGCGTGGAGGCCATGACCAGGAACCAGGCGTTGTTCTCCGCCTCGAGCGAAACATAACCCTGCTCGCCGCGCCGCCATGGATCTGATGCGCCGCCAAAGAGGGTGCGTGCGGCCGCACCGGCGAAAGTGACGGCGATCGCCGCGTTGTCGAACAGTCCCAGCGCATGATTCGCCTGAGCCAACTCCGTGCCGCGCAGGAAAGCCCCCAACCCGAACAGCATGCCGCGCCGTTCGGGCAGGGCCTGGTCGGCCCGCATGACTTCCAGACAATGCCGTTGCTTGGGCGGGCGGCCCGCGCGCGCGGCGCCAAGGGTGTCCTCCAGGCGTGCCCCGATCGGCACCCCCAGGTCCAACGCCAGCGCGTTGGTCTTGCCGTTCGGCACGAGGCCCAACCGTGGGAAGCGGCCGCCGTAGGCCTCAGGAAGGCGCGTCAACACCTCGCGGATCGTGCCGTCGCCGCCGTCGATGACGACCAGGTCAACGCCTTCGGCCGCGAAGCGCCGGAGTGCGCCGAACAGTTCGCTCTCCGAATCGGCCGCCACGTCCAGCACATCGTCGGGCAAGGGGGCGCGTCCGCCCCTCTGGTTCCGGTGGCTACGCGGGTTCCAGATGACGCCCGCGCGGCTCAACGCGACAGCCAGGAAACCACCCGCTCGCGGGGCATGGCAAAGGCCTGGATATACTGCACCGCGTGGACCGCCAGGCTGATCGCCGTCCACCACGCCACTACGTAAAACCCGATGTGCGGTGCGCCGACGATCAGCGCCGGGGTGAGGATCAGCAGGTTCGGATTGCGACGGGCCGTGATGAGGCGGAACCAGCTGTCGAACGGCCGCCATGAGTGCACGTGGAACCCGAAGCGGCGCATGAAGATGCCCTCGATGATCCTCTGGACCACATAGCCCACGATGATCACCTCGGCCGCAAACCGCGGATGCGGCGGGCGGAGGCCCAACTGCTGGCAGCCGACCCACCACGCAAACCACCAGAACGGCGGATGGATCAGGTCGATGCCGTGATCAAAGATGTTGCCGATCTTGGACGACGTCAGCGTGACCCGCGCCAGCTTGCCATCGACGGTGTCGAGGAAGGTCATGATCCAGGCGCACACCAGGCCCCAGCCGAGTTGGCCCTTCCAGAAGAGCACGAAGGCCGCGATGGTGAGCAGAAGGCCTATGAACGTCACGTGGTTGGGCCGGATTCCGGCGACCGCGCACCATCTCGTCACGATCCGCGCGGGAACCGGCCAGCAATACTTGGTGACCAGGTCCGTGACGCCCTTGTAGGAACTGGCGAAAGTCTGGGCCTCTACCGCGCGGACATTGTCCGCGCTCAGCCGCGCCAGAACCGGCGGCTCCTTCTTCCGCAGCGCCGAGTTGTGGGCGAGGTCCGCGGGCGTCAAGGCTGTCAGGCCGCCAGGATCGACCCCGCGAAGCAACGCCTCCGAAACTTCAGCGACCCGCGCGGCTGGCACATGGGCCGCCACCGCTTCGCCGGCGTCAGTGAGCAGCACCGCGTGAGGTCGCGACGCCAGGGTCGCCAGCAGAGCCTCATCGTACACCCAGTCGGCCAATGCCAGGATCACCGAGCCGATCGTCGGCGGCGCCTCCGCGACCTCGACCTTCGCCCGGGCAAAAGTCCGCCGCAGACGCTCACGCGACGTCATGCTCCAGATGCGGACCTCGCCCGCGCCCAAGATCAGGCCGGACGGGGTGTCAGCGATGGTGTCCAAATCCTGCCCGGCGCCTCTCACGCATTCCTATTGAACCTGATACCCAGCGATGACCCCCTAGGAAAGCCAAGTGACGACGTTCCGGCTCGCACACATCTCCGACCCGCACCTGCCGCCGCCGGCCCTGCCCTTCCGCTGGCGCGATCTGGCCTCGAAACGGGTGCTGAGCCAGTTCGCGTGGCGGCGCAAGCGACGCCGCCATAGGCGCGAGGTTCTGGATGTCCTCATCGCCGACATCCGCGCCCAAGGCATGGATCACCTGGCCATCACCGGCGATGTCACCAACTTCGCGACCCCGGAGGAATTTACCGCGGCGCGGTCCTGGCTGCAAACCTTGGGCGATCCCTCGGCCGTCACACTGAGTCCAGGCAACCACGACGCCCTGACAGCCGAAGACCTTCCGGACCACTTCGCAGCCTGGGCGCCCTGGCTCGGCGATGCGGGAGGCGGATTTCCCTACCTGCGGGTGCGGGGCGCAATCGCCATCCTCAATCTCTCCACGGCGGTTCGCACCGGCGTCCATCTGGCGCAGGGAGCATTGGGTGAAGACCAGTTGCGGCGCGCGGGCGAGTTGCTGCGTGAGACCGGCGTCGATGGCTTGTATCGCGTGATCCTGATCCATCATCCGCCAGTCGCCGGCTTGGTGTCGGCCCGGAAAGCGTTGCGCGACCTGGGGGCGTTCCAGTCGCTTTTGCAAGAGGTCGGGGCCGACCTGGTTCTGCACGGTCACGCCCACGAAACGTTACTCTCAAGCGTTCCGGGGCCCGGCGCGCCGATCCCGGTGATGGGCGTCCCCTCGGCGTCGACGCCTGCCGGCCTGGCGCACGACCAGGCCGCGCGCTGGAACGCCATCGAAGTGACGCGCGTCCCTGGCGGCTTCAGCACCTTGGTCAGGGCGCGCAGCGTCAACATCAACCTGGACGTCGAGCCGCTGGGCGCCTTCCACCTGGCTATTTGAGATATTTCATCCGGATCGGCTTCACGAGGTCAGCGGCAACCTTGAACTGAGCGGCCGATAGCGTGGGCAGCCCGATCTTCGTCTCCGGATCGTTCGAGAAGCCGAAGCCTTCAGCCGGCAATCCGACAAGCGTCCTGTCGAAGTCCCGGTTGCCGTTTGCGTCGTGATAGACCGCCACGGCGTACGCCCCGGGCGGAACCCAGAAGCAGGCCCTGACCGAGGCCGCCGCATTGACCCGCTCGCGCGCAAGCTTGCCGCCCTTGGCGAGGAAGCGGCGGCGGTCGTTCGGATAGAGGGTGATCGCGACCTCGCCGGCCGACGAGCGCACGGCATTGACGACCACCGTCAGTTTGACAGAGGTAGCCGTACGGGCGCCATCGCACCCCTCCCCCGCCTGGGCCGGCGCCAGCACGGTGAGGCTCGCCGCGAGAGCGGCAATCGCGGTGAAGAAGACCGTTCGGCCTTTCATGCTCTGGACGGGCTCCTTATGATCCCACTGCGGCTGCGCCGCTTCATCGACATGGATAGATCTTGACGAACGCGACAGCCCGCAAGTTCGGATACCCCAAGACCCTGGTTGCCGAAACGCGGTGCTGGTTGGTGCTTGTGAGACCCCAGCAGCCGACCTACGCCTCTCTGGTGCTGGTCTGCAAGGAGAACGCCACGGCGTTCTCCCAACTCAGCCTCGACGCTTTTGCCGATATGAAGCCGGCTGTTGACGGCATCGAGGCGTTGCTTCGCCACACTGTCGACTTCGAGCGGCTCAACTACCTGATGCTGATGATGGTTGATCGGGATGTCCACTTCCACGTCATTCCGAGATACTCGGGCGAGCGGGAATACGCAGGACACACCTTCGCGGATGCAGGATGGCCCGGTCCGCCGGCCCTTGCGTCGCACGTCGCGCTGAGCGAGGAGGAAGCCGCAGCCTTGGCTGCCGACCTTACCGCCCGCTGGCGCGCATGATCGCCGCGAACCGAGGCCTCGATTGAGCCGTATCGACCGATATCTTCTGCGTCTTTCGTTCTGGCCGATGGTCGGCGCGACCGGCGTGACCATGATCGCGCTCCTGCTCGAGCGCACCCTTCGGCTGTTGGATATGCTGTCGGCGTCGAACGACCGGTTTGGCTTCGTCGCGCAACTCGCCGTCAACTTGGTGCCGCACTATGTCGGCCTGACCCTCCCCGCCGCCTTTTTCCTGGCGCTGCTGGTCGTGGTGAACCGGCTCAACCAAGCCTCGGAAGTCGATGCGCTCCTCGCCGCCGGTGTGTCGCTGACCCGCCTGGCCGCGCCGTACGTCTGCCTTGCCGCAGCGTTGACGGGCGTCAGTCTGCTCGTCTTCGGTTTTCTCCAGCCCTACAGCCGCTACGCCTACCGCGCGGTCCTGCATTCGGCCCAGAACGCGGGCTGGAACGGGATGGTCCCGGCGGAGACGATCCTGATTCCGTCCCGCAACCTGACCATGACCACCGACGGCGCGGACGCCGCCGGCCAGCAGCTCAGCCGCGTGTTCATCCGCCGCATCACGGAGCAGGGGCGCGAAGAGATCACGACCGCGGGCATGGCCGAGGTCCGACGGATGGCCGACGGAAAAAGCGTCCGGCTGGAGCTCCGCGACGGCCAGCAACTGCGCTTCAACGCCGACGGTCGCCCCGAGGTGCTGAGCTTCAAAGCCTTCACCATGCAACTTCCCCTGACCGGCGCGGCCAAGCTGCTGCGCGCGCGCGGCGGAGATGAGCGGGAGCTGACGCTCATAGAGCTGTGGCGTCAGTCTGAGGCCGGAAATTCGATGATCCCGGAAGCCGCGCTTAAGGGCGAGCTCTACGGTCGGTTGGCCAAGGCCTTCGTTCTGCCGCTCCTGGCGCTGCTTGGCGTACCGCTCGGCATGTCCGCCAAGCGCAGCGGACGGGCGCCCGGCATGATCGTGGGTGGCGTGCTGCTGCTGGCGTTCTTCCACGGCGTGCAGCTGGGTCAGGGACTCGCCGCGACGGGGCGCGCGTCGCCGGAACTCGCGGTCGGGATTCCGTTCTTCGGCATGGCGGCGATCGCCCTCACCGTCTTCCTGACCAGCCGTAAGCGACCGGGCGAGACGCCGATCGGCCGCTTCCTGGAGGCCATGTCCGCCCTGATCGCCCGGATGCGGCCAAAGAGCCTCGCGACTCCGGCATGACGCTGTCGACCTATCTCCTGAAGCTGATGGGATCTCGGGTGCTCGCCGCCTTGCTGGTGCTCACCGGCATCCTGCAGATCATCGACCTGCTGGAGGTCACCACCCAGATCCTCGATCGCAAGCTTGGCGCCGGAGGCGTGGCCTACTACGCCCTGCTACGGCTGCCGCGCCTGATCGAGCAGGCGGCGCCCCTGGCCGTGCTGGCGGGCGCCCTGTTCGCCTTCGCCAAGCTGGCGGGGGAAAGCGCGGTGACGGCCATGCGGTCGAGCGGCATCTCCGCCTACCGGATCACCCTCATCGCCCTGCCCGCCGCCCTGGTGCTGGCCATCGCCCAGCTGACGATCGGGACGGTGATTGCGCCGCGCACCGACCAGATGCTGAGCGCGTGGTGGCAAGCCAGCGCGCCCAAGGACCCTTCCAAGGTTATCGAACCGGTGACCTTCAGGCTCGGCAACGAGGTGGTTGTCGCCGTACCGCGCGATCCGGACGGCCGCAGCCTCGAGAACGTGACGCTTTATCGGCGGGACGACACCGGACGGCTCGTGGACCGCACCACGGCCAAGGCGGCCGTGTGGGCAGAGGGCCGTTGGAAGCTCATCGAGCCGCGGTTCGAGACGATCGGGACTTCCAGCATCGCCGAGGGCCAGGCCAGAACTCAGGACTGGACGCGGAATCTGCAACCCGCCGACGTCCGCGCCATGGCCGCCGGGCAGACGCTGGTGACGCCTCAGGAGGCCAGCCGGGCCCTTGCCGGCGGCCTTTCCGTACGTCCTCGCACCTTCTATGACACCCAGCTGCAACGGGCGTGGGCGGCCCCGTTCGCGTGTATCGTCATGATGCTGCTGGCGGCCCCGGCCGGCCTGGCCAACTTCCGAGGCGGCGGCGCGACGCTCCTGGTTCAATGCCTGGCGGGCGGACTGCTGTTCCTGGTGTTCGATGGCGCATTCACGGCCCTGGGCGAGAACGGCGCGGCGCCCGCGATCCTGGCGGCCTGGGCCGCGCCAGCCATGTTCGCAGCCCTGGGCGTCACCGTGCTGCTCTACCTGGAAGGATGACCATGGCGGGGGGGCTCGAGGTCATTGCGGTCGGCTCGCCCGCGGAACTCGACCGGTTCATCCGTATGCCCATGCGGCTCGGCGCGGGCGATCCGAATTACGTCGCACCGTTGATCGTGGAGCGGCAGCAATCGCTCTCGCCCAAGGGCAACCCGTTCTTCGACCACGCCGACGTCCAGTTCTGGCTCGCGGTGGAGAACGGCCGCGACGTGGGTCGGATCAGCGCTCAGATCGATCATCTCAATCCGCAGACCGCGCAGGGTGTCGGCAATTTCGGCATGATCGCCGCCGTGGACGACCCCAAGGTCTTCGCCGCCCTGTTCGCCGCCGCAGAGGCGTGGCTCCGCGACCGAGGCTGTAAGACAGCCCTGGGCCCGATCAATCTGTCGACCAACGAAGAGGTCGGCCTGCTGGTCGAGGGCCGCGAGACGCCCGCCATGTTCATGATGAGCCACGACCCCGCCTATGCGCCGAGCCGTATCGAGGACCAGGGTTACATCAGGGCCAAGGACATATTCGCCTATCAGTGCAACGTCGCCGACGACCTGCCAGCGCCCATCCTGCGGCGTATCCGCAAGGGCCTGCCCGAGGGCGTGACCCTGCGCATGCTGGACATGAGCCGGTTCAACGCGGACGTCGACTCCCTCACCAGCATCCTCAACGATGCGTGGTCCGGAAACTGGGGCTTCACCCCCACGACCGAGGCCGAGACCAAGGCGCTGGCCAACGGGCTGAAGCTGCTGATTGACAGGCGCCTGACCTGGTTCGCCGAGATCGACGGCGAGCCGGCCGGCTTCAAGGTCCTGCTGCCCAACATGAACGAGGCGATCGCCGACCTGAAGGGCAAGCTCTTCCCGTTCGGCTGGGCCAAGTTGCTGTGGCGGTTGAAGGTCCGAGGCGTGAAGACCGGCCGCGTGCCGCTGATGGGCGTAAAGCGCAAGTTCGCGGCCCAGCTGCGCGGTCAGCTCCTGCCCTTCCACCTGATTGACGCCGTCGCCCAATCGGCTCGCAAGCTGGGCTATGAACGCTATGAGCTGTCGTGGGTCCTGGAGGACAACCTGGCCATGCGCCGCATCTGCGATGCGGGCGGCGCGAAGGTCTACAAGACCTATCGGCTGTACGAGAAGGCCCTGGCGTGACCGGCTTCACCGCCCTGGTCCTGGCGGGCTCACGCAGTGGCGGCGAAGACCCGGTGGCGGCCTACGCGGGGGCGGATCACAAGGCCCTGATCACGCTGAACGGCCAGACCCTACTCGCCCGCGTCGTGGCGGCCCTGAGGGACGCCGGCGCAGCGCGGATCGCCGTCGTCTCCAGCCATCCGGGGGTTCGCCTCGAGGTGCTGCGGCTCGCCGCTGAGCCGCTGGACGAAGCCGCCGGTCCGAGTCTCAGCGTCAAGACCGCCGCCGAGGTTCTCGGCGCGCCTTTGCTCGTCACGACCGCCGACCATGCGCTTTTGGAAGCCGCCTGGGTCCGGCAGTTCCTGAGCGACATCCCGCAAGGCGCCGACGTTGCGGCCCTGGTCGCCGCGAGGGCGACTGTCGAAGCCGCCGCGCCTGCTACCCAGCGCACCTGGCTGAGGCTCGCTGATGGCGATTGGTCAGGCTGCAACCTCTTCTACCTCGCCAACGCGCGAGCGTTGGGCGTCGTGGACCTGTGGCGGCGCGTGGAAGCCGAACGCAAACGGCCATGGCGGATGGCAGGAATCCTAGGGGTTGGGATGCTGCTGCGCTATGTGACCGGCAGGCTGACCCTGGCAGGGGCGGCTGCGCGCCTCGGCGCCTTGACGGGCGTGACCGCGGTCATCGTCCAGACGCCCTTCGGCCTGGCCTCGGTCGATGTGGATAAGGCCGCAGACCTGGACCTCGTCCGCGAGATCACGCGGCGGTAGCGGCTACTGCCAGGTCTCGGTCACGCCGCGACGGCGAGAAGCCACCTGGGGGGCAGACCGCGCCTCGCCCACGGGCTTCACCACAGGCTTGCCGAATAGCCAGCCCTGGCCGAAGCCGACGCCGAGCTCGGCGGCCACCTCGGCGACAGCTTCCGTTTCGATCATTTCCGCGATGGAGGCCACGCCCAGGTCGCGGCAGAGCGCCGCCAAGGCGCCCAGCATGGTGGCGTCGCGCGGAGACGAGGCGATGGCGCTGATGAAGCGTCCGTCAAACTTCACCACGTCGATCTCCAGTCGCCGAAGATAGTCCAGCGAGGCCGCACCCGCGCCAAAGTCGTCGAGGCAGACCTCATGCCCGGCCTTCCGCAAGCGCTGGATCACGGCGTTGGCGGCCTCCAGATCAACGAGCTTGTGGCTTTCCGTAACCTCCAACAGGAGGCGGGGACGAAGGTGCGCACACGTGGCTGTCGCCTTGAGGATCTCGTCGACGAAACCCGGCTTCAGCAGAGAGAAGCCGCTGACGTTGGCCGCGATTCGCACATCGTCCTGGGCATCGGCGAGGGTGGCGACCACCGAGCGCACAACCGTCATGTCGAACTCGACCACGAGGCCAAGCTCCTCGGCCAGCTTGATCGTAGAGGCAGGGCCGCCGCCGCCTTCGAAACGGGTCAGCGCCTCATAATGATGTAGCTGGCGTGTCTTCAGATCGACCACCGGCTGGTAGACCAGTTCGAAGCGTCCCGCGCTCAGCGTCTCCTTGAACCGCGCGGATTCGACCACCGTCTGCCGCAAAGCCGCTTCGAAGCTTTTGGCGGCCACAGCTGGGCCCTCGGCGATGCACCGGCCTAACGCATAGTGGATGGCGCGAAGACTCTCGCCGGCGGAAGCTGAACTCAGCGCCAGCTCGCCTGCCGTCATCTTGACCCTCGGGCCCGCCACCTCGCGGACTCTCTCGCTCATGGCCGAGGGGTTCGCCTTGCCTGAACGCACCAGGGCGAACCGGTCGGCGCCCAGGGCGGCGGCCGGCATGCCCCCGTATGAGGCGGCCCTCAGGATGGCTGCAAGCCTGCGGAGGCTTGCGTCGGCTTCCGAAGGCGGCAGGCCATCCAGGGCCTTGGTCAAGCCGGTGAACTCAAGCAGATCGACGTGCAGCGAGAGGCCCGCGCGCTCGGCATCCTTGACCAGCGTCTCAGCCGCCGTCTCGAAATCGCCACGGCTGGCTAGGCCCGTCGCGTCAACCGGGACCTGCGCGAAGCTGGGGTGACAGACGCTGAGGGCGACAGAAATCCGGTCGCTGCGCTGCGGCACCTGAAAGAGCGAAAGCGTGGCGGGTTGCGGGCCGCTCGCCGACGCCAGCCCGACGCGGAAGGGACCCCGGCGCTCGCCGGGCCCCAGGTCCTGCAGGGCGGCCTCCAGCAGTTCGACCTCGGCAGGCGCGATCATGGCGCGCCAGGGCTCCCCCACGAGCGACTCGGCCGCGCGGCCGAGCAACCCCCCGCCGGCCCCCG
>JANPKX010000073.1:0-4288 GCA_031426235.1 Alphaproteobacteria bacterium
ACCTCGAACACGATGGGCACCGTGGGGTCGCCCGGCCGGATGAAGTAGCAGTGCAGCGAGTGGCAGACCCGGCTCTCGACCGTCTCATAGGCCGCCAGCAGCGACTGGGCGATGACCTGGCCGCCGAAAATCCGCCCCGGCGAGGCGTCGGGGGTCGTTCCCCGAAAGAGGTTCAGCTCGATCCGCTCAAGCTGCAGGGTCTCGACCAGGGTTTCGTTTTGCGCGTTGTCTTCACTCATGGAGCGGCGCTTACGCGCGGGGGTGGCGTCGGGCAAGCCCTTGCGCGGTGGGGGTGTGGACGGTCATGGTCCGCGCCATGGGTCCCGGGGTCGCGCCTCCAACACCGATCTGGCGAACGCCGCTGGCGGTGCTGCTGGGCGCGTGGATGGCCTCGGTGATCGGCGTGACCGCGGCCGCGGGACGGCTGCTGGAAATCGTGCCCGCCGACGCCCTGATGTGGGCGGTGATCGGCCTCTACCTCATCCCCATCGGGCCGCTGCTGGGCTGGGGGGTCTGGGCGATGCTGCGCGAGCCGCTGACCGGCTGGCTAGCGCCGACCATCCTGCTGGGCTTCTGCGGCGCCTTCGTGCCTCTGGCTCAGCCGCTCTTCGATGCCGGGGTTGACCTCAACTTCCAGGCCCGCCGCCCGATCTATCAAGCCGTGATCGCCGACGCGCGCATGACCCCGCCGCGACCCGGCGGACGGGTGATGGGTGAACGCGATGGCGTGCGATTCCGCTATGCCACCGAACGGCCCGATGAAATCGATTTCATCTGGGTGGACGGACCCGCGCCGGTCTTCGTCCGCTACGACCCGACTCCCTGCGTCACCACGGCAACCCGGCGGTGCGTGGCCCGCGGACGGCGCCTGACGCCGGCGTACAGCTTCCACCAGGACCTGTTCTGACCCTTGACGCGGCGCCCCTGAGCAGCGCCAAGAGCCGCCATGGCGTTCGACTGCACCGTGCTGACCATGTTCCCGGAGGCGTTTCCCGGCCCGCTGGGCGTGTCGCTGATCGGCACGGCCTGGCGCGAACAGGGCCTGTGGTCCCTGGAAACGGTGGACATCCGGGCCTTTTCCAAAGATAAGCGCGGCTTCCTGGACGACACCCCTGCGGGTGGCGGGCCGGGACAGGTGATGCGAGCGGACGTCATCGCTTCTGCGCTGGACAGCGTGGAGCGGCGGGGGCGGCCGCTTTTGTACATGAGCGCCCGGGGTCGCCCCCTCACCCAGGGGCGCGTGAAGGCCTGGGCTTCCGGGCCGGGACTGATCGTCCTGGCCGGGCGGTTCGAGGGGGTGGACCAGCGGGTGCTAGACGCCCGCGGGTTCGAGGAGGTCTCCGTCGGAGACGCGGTGCTCGCCGGCGGCGAGGCGGCGGCGATGGTGGCGATCGAGGCGTGCGTACGGCTGGTCCCGGGTGTGCTGGGGCAGGCCGCCAGTTTGAGTGAAGAAAGCTTCGAGGACGGGCTTCTCGAGCATCCGCAGTTTACAAGACCGCGGACGTTCGAAGGGTTGGACATCCCCGAGGTGCTGCTGAGCGGCCACCATGCGGACATCCGCAAATGGCGGCAGGCGATGCGCGAAGAGACCACGCGGAAACAGCGGCCCGACCTTTGGGACCGGCTGACCGCCAATCAACAGGCAAAGGGCGATAAAGCCCGGTAAGGACGACGACGATGAACGTGATTGAACAACTCCGTAAGGAAGAAGCCGACCGCCTGCTGGCCGTCCGGCAGATCCCCGAGTTCCGCCCCGGCGATACGCTGCGCGTGAACGTGAAGATCAAGGAAGGCGAGCGCGAGCGCGTCCAGGCCTATGAGGGCGTCTGCATCGCTCGCGGCGGCCAGGGCATCGACGAGAGCTTAACTGTCCGCAAGAATTCCTTCGGAGAAGGCGTGGAGCGTGTGTTCCCGACGCTGTCGCCGATGATCGAGAGCATCGAGGTCAAGCGCCGCGGCGTCGTGCGGCGCGCCAAGCTCTATTACCTGCGCGATCGCCGCGGCAAGTCGGCCCGTATCGCCGAGCGCCAGATGGGCGCGAAGGCCGTGGCCGAAGAGCCCGCCTCCGAAGGCTAAGGAGCCAGACCCCTCCACCCCGCTGCGCGCGCCCTTACCCCCTCTCCCCCGCGAAGCGGGAGGGAGAGGTCGGGAGAGGGCGGCGCAGGCGTGCCAGCCGCCGAAACCTCGATCCGAGTCCGCACCCGTGGACGCGGCGTCGATGATCCTCGGCTCGCCGCCCCAAAAGCCCCCTCCGCCCAGCCGCCCTCTCCCAACCCTCTCCCTCTCTTCGCGCTGCGCGCTCGGGGGAGAGGACAAGAGATCGACGGTGGAGGGGCCTCACGCCGGCGGGGCGCCCTCGACAAACTGCGGCAGGCCATCGTCCAGGCGCACCCAGTCCAGTTTGCTCGACACCCAGATGTGACACTCCGGCCGGAGCGCTGCCGGATCGTCGAGGGTCGCCAGAGAAACCCCGGTCCGCGCCGGCTCGTCGTTGGGCTGCGAGAACATCGGCGTGCCGCACCGCGCGCAGCTCAGGCGATCGACGCGGGGCGAGGTCGGCCAGCGGGTGGTCTGGCCCGTGTGCGAGAACGCCTCGGCGAGGAATACAGCGCGGGCGAAGAAGGGTCCGCCGGTCCATCGCTGGCAGAGCCGGCAGTGGCACACCCGGGCGTTGGCGGGCGGCGCAGTGGCGGCCCAACGGACCTGACCACACAGGCATCCGCCCTCGTACGTCACCTGGCCGGCTCAGCGATGTAGGCGGCGAACTCTTTCGCCAAGTGGTCGAACATCAGACGCATGCGCGCGCTGCCGCGCAGGGTCTCGTGCATGCAGATCCACACATCCAGCTCAAAGGCGAACATGTCGGTCATCAGCGGCGTCAACCCATAGCGTCGCCCGATCTGAAGCTGGCAGACGCCGATGCCAAGGCCGGACCGGATGGCGGCGAGTTGGGCGACTTCGTTGTCGGAGCGGAAGCCGAACATGTCGCGTGAGATCGGCCGGTCCAACGACAGGCTGTCGATCATGTGCGGATAGTTGCGGTCGAAGCCGACCATGGTGTGGGAGGCCAGCCCGTCCATGTCGGTCGGCGTGCCGTGGCGCGCGAGGTAGTCGGGCGTGGCGTGGAAGCAGAGCCGGATCTTGCCCACCTTCTTGGCCACCAGGCTGTTCTGGGTGGGCCGGCTCATGCGCACCGCAATGTCGGCATCGCGGCGGCTCAGGTCATCGTTCTTGTTGTTGAGGGTGAGTTCGACGTCGAGCGCGCGATGGGCGGCGCGGAAGCTGGCCAGCATCTCAGGGATCACCTCGACCCCGACCACTTCGCTGACGGTGACCCGGATGACGCCGGCCTCTCCACTGGCCGCGCCGACGGCGTCGCGGGCGGCCGCCTCGGCCGCTGCGGTCATGTCGGCTAGGTGCGGTTGGAAGGCGAGCGCCAGGTCGGTGGGCTGCAGGCCGCGGGGGCTGCGCAGGAACAGCGGCGCGCCCAGCTGGCGCTCCAGTTGGTCGATGTGCCGGCCCAGCGTCGGCTGGGTCAGCCGCCGCAGCCGCGCGGCCGCCGAGAAGCTGCCGGCCTGCAGCACCGCGTGCAGGCTTTGAAGGAGATCCCAATCGAGGTTGCCGGCCATGCGTCAGTGAATACCTGTTCTGGCTTCATGCGCAATTCCGTCGCGCGCACCGCGGGCGCAATCCTGGGCCGAAGCCAAGGAGATTTCGATGAGCACGGACAGGACGGCGCTGGTGATTGGCGCGACCGGAGGAATTGGCGGCGCCGTGGCGGAGCGTCTCGCGGCCGGCGGCTGGCGTGTGCGCGCCTTGAACCGCGACCCCGTCCGGGCGCGGGCCAGCCGGGAGCATCTGGACTGGGTGAAGGGCGACGCGATGGCTGAGGCCGACGTGGTCGCCGCCGCCCGCGGCGCGGAGATCATCCTGCACGCGGCTAATCCTCCCGGCTATCGGAACTGGGGCGGCCTGCTGATGCCGATGCTGAACAACACCATCGCCGCGGCCAGAGCCTCCGGCGCGCGCGTCCTGCTGCCCGGGAACGTCTACAACTTCGGGCCCGACGCCATGCCCCGGCTTTCGGAGACGTCGCCGCAGACCCCCACCACCCGCAAGGGCGCGATCCGCGTCGAGATGGAGCGCGCGCTCCAGGCCGCCGCCGCTGACGGCGTCCGGAGCCTGATTGTGCGCGCCGGCGACTTCTTCGGCCCCAAGCCCACCGGCGGCAGCTGGATGTCCCAGGGCCTGTTGAAACCCGGCCGGCCGCTGACCGCGGTGAACTATC
>JANPKX010000074.1:0-1565 GCA_031426235.1 Alphaproteobacteria bacterium
CCGCGCTTGTGGCGCTGATCGGCATGCTCGGCGCGGGTCTGTTCCTGGGCGACGCGATGCTGACCCCCGCGATCTCCGTGCTCTCGGCCGTCGAGGGACTGAAAGTGGTCGACGGGCTGGACGGGCGGATCGATCCCTTCATCGTGCCGATCTCGGTCGGCATCATCGTCGTGCTGTTCGCCTTCCAACGTCGCGGGACCGGGGGGATCGGGCGGTGGTTCGGGCCGGTCTGCGTGGTCTGGTTCGCGACCCTGGCCGTGCTGGGCCTTGCCGCTATCGTCAAGGCGCCGCAGGTGCTGGCCGCGCTCAATCCCCTGGCCGGCCTGGCCGTGATGCAGCACCACCCGCTTCTCGCGCCGACGATCCTAGGCACGGTGTTTCTCACCGTCACCGGCGCGGAGGCGCTGTACGCCGACATGGGGCATTTTGGCCGCAAGCCCATCCAGATGACCTGGCTGGCCCTGGTCTTCCCCTGCCTGATCCTGAACTACCTTGGCCAGGGCGCCCTGACCCTGGTCGACCCCAAGGCCGCGGAAAGTCCGTTCTTCCTGATGGCGCCCGAAGCGCTGCAGTTGCCGCTGGTGTTGCTGGCCACGGCCGCCACCGTCATCGCCAGCCAGGCGGTGATCTCAGGCGCCTTCTCCCTGGGCCAACAGGCGATCCAACTTGGCCTGCTGCCCCGCATGACGTTGCGATCGACCTCCAGCGAGCACGCTGGCCAGATCTATGCGCCGCAGATCAACTGGATCCTCCTGCTGGGCGTGATCGCCCTGGTCCTGGGGTTTGGATCGTCCACTGGGTTGGCCAGCGCCTACGGGATCTCGGTGGTCGGTGCGATGATCACCTCGTCCTTCCTCGCGGTGGTGGCGATCCATCGTTTGAACCGGCGTCCGATCTGGCTGGCGGTGGCGATCTTTTCGCCCTTCCTGCTGGTGGAAAGCGGATTCCTGGCGGCCAACCTGCTGAAGGTGTTCCATGGCGGCTACATCCCCCTGCTCATTGCGGCGGCGCTGATCTTCATCATGTGGACGTGGACACGCGGTCGCACTCGGTTGGCACGCTCGGAGTCCGGGGATCTGTCGATTGACGATCTGACGGCGATGCTGGCGGCCCGGCCGCCGATGCGGGCGCGGGGATGCGCCGTCTACCTCACCACCGATCCCGATAGCGTGCCCTCGTCCCTGCTGCATAACCTCAAGCACAACCAGGTCCTGCACGAACAGGTGGTGCTGCTTACGGTCACCGTGACCGGGCGCCCGCACGTGGCCGACGCCGAACGGGTCGAGGTTCGCACCCTCGCGCCCGGATTCACTGGCCTCACGCTGCGCTACGGATTCATGGAGAGCCCCGACGTCGCCAGGGGCCTGATACTGGCCCGCGCGCACGGTCTGACGTTTGAGCTGATGCGGACGTCGTTCTTTGTCAGCCGTCGTACGCTTATTCCGCGGCCTGCCCGCGGTCTGGCGCAGTTACAGGACCTGCTGTTCGCCTACCTAATGCGCAATGCGACGCGCGCGGCCGACTACTTCAACATCCCGGCGTCGCGGGTCGTCGAGTTGGGCGCC
>JANPKX010000075.1:0-5714 GCA_031426235.1 Alphaproteobacteria bacterium
GGGAGGATTTCGCGCGCCTGCAGGCGGCCCGGCGGGCCAAGGACGCGGCGGCGTAGGGCCCTTGCGGCACCACGTCACCAAGGTCCTGCCTTACACGCCGGACCAACTTCGCGCGCTGGTCGGCGATGTGGATCGCTACCCCGACTTCGTGCCCTGGATCAGCGCCATGCGCACCTGGAACGCGCGCCAGCAGGGCGAGGGCGTCGATACCCTGGATGCCGAGGCCCGCGTCGGCTTTTCCTTCCTGCGCGAGCGGTTCGCCACGCGGGTGCGGCGGGACGTGGGCGCTCAGCAGATCGACGTGGACCTGATCTCGGGTCCGTTCCGAAAACTCGCGAACCGTTGGCAGTTCTTCGACGATCCGGCCGGGACGCGCGTCGAGTTCGACATCGACTTCGAGTTCAAGTCGCGGCTGCTGGACGGCCTGCTCAGGGCCAACTTCCACCATGCCGTGGATCGGCTCATGGGCTGCTTCGAGGATCGGGCGCGTGCGCTCTACGGGTCCCCAGGCGCGTGAGCCCCCAAAGGGCGAGACCGACGCCCAGGACGATCAGCAGCGGCGCGAGTTCCTTCACCGCGCCCAGCGCCAGCACGCCGGTGAACAGGGCCGCGGTCGCCAGGGCGATCACGGGGGCGCCGGGCAGGGCGAAGCGGGGCGGCGGTGCATTGGCGCGGCGTGACAACCTGAACAGCGCCACGCAGCACAGGATGTAGGCGACCAGCCGGGTGGCCGTCGCGAAGGTGAGGGCGCCGATCACATCGCTGGCCATGGCGAAGCCGAAGGCCAGGCCGCTGGAGGCCAGGATGGAAATCCAAGGTGTTCGCCAGCGCGGGTGGATCTGGCCCAGGAAGGCCGGAAGCTGCCCCTGTTCGGAGATCGCCATCAGCATGCGTGGCATGGAGACGATAATGACCAGAACCGTGCCCACGATCACCGCGGCGGCCCCGGCCGAGACCGCCAACGCGCCGGCCAGGCCGAACACCTGCCGCCCCGCCTCAGCCAGGGGGCGGTCGTTGGCGGCGGGCGCGGAGAGCACGCCGATGCAGACCAGCATCACCGCCGCGTAGGCGAGGGTTGCGATCCCCAGGCTGGCGGCCAGCGCCGGGGGCGTGTCGGCCTTCGGGTCGCGCGCCTCGCCGGCCATGACCGCGCCGCGCTCGAAGCCGGAATAGGCGAACAGAAAAATCAGCACGGCCTGTGCGAAGGTCGCCGGCGGGGGTGCGGGCCCCGCAATCAACAGCCGCTCCGGCTGGACGAAGGCGATGCCGGCGGCCAGGAAGGCGGCGACGAAGACGACCTTGAGCACGATCAGCAGGTTGCTGGCGCCGGCGGACTGACGGATGCCGGTCAGGACCACGGCGGTCAGGCTCGCGCCCAGCGTGCCGATCAGGGCCAGGCGCGGCCATCCTGCTTCCAGCGCGGGGACGAACCCGGCCAGGTACGCGACCAGCAGATTGGAGAGCGTCGCCACCGACAGGGCCTGGCTAAGCCAAAGCAGCCATCCCACAGAGAAGGCGGCGATGGGTGGCAGGGCCTCACGGGCGTAGAGATAGGGGCCGCCCGTCGCGGAAAATCGGCTGCCAAGGTCGGCGAAGCACGCGATCAACGGGACCAGCAACAGGGCGGCCGTCGCCAGGACGGCGAAGCTCCAGCCGCCGGCCAGTCCGTAGACCTTCGCCGGCGCGGCCAGCATGCCGGCGCCCATCATGGCGTTGAGGAGAATGCCCACGAGGTCACGCCGGCGCAGCACCCGCATCAGGTTCGGGGCGGCGTCGACCTGACCCATGCGCTCAGGTCATCCGGTCGCGGATGGCCTGCAGGGCGGCCTGAACGGCCGCGAGCTGAATCCCCTCGCGGGTTTCTTCCTCGAAGAAGTGTTCCTCGTGCATCAGCCGCTGGTTCGAGCGCGCGGTGGCTATGTGGACGGTGCCGACCGGTTTCATCTTGGTGCCGCCGCCGGGGCCGGCGACACCGGTGATGGAGACCGCGATGTGCGCATTGGACGCCTCGAGCGCACCTTCCGCCATCATCCGCGCGACAGGCTCGGACACCGCGCCCAGGTCGGCGATGAGGTCGCCCGGCACGCCCAGAAGTTCCTGCTTCGCGCGGTTGGAATAGGTGATGAACCCTCGCTCGAAGACGTCGGACGAACCGGGGATGGAGCAGATCGCGCCCGCGACGAGGCCGCCCGTGCAGCTCTCTGCCGTGACGATCCGCAGGGACCGCTCCCGCGCCTCGTCGATCAGCAGGCGGGCCAGGGTGACGATCTCGAGGTTGAACATGGGTGCTATGGTCTCTTTACCGGATACGGGCGACCAATGAGCATCGCGGACCCGTTCCGATCAAGGCGATTCGAGACCCATGACCACGCGCGCCGCCGACACCTTGCCGCGCTCAGCCCCGGCGGGCCTGTTCGCCCTGACCGTGTTTTCGAGCGCCGCCCTGGTGTTCCTGGTGCAGCCGATGGTGGCGCGCATGGTTCTGCCGCTGCTGGGCGGCAGTTCGTCGGTGTGGAACACCAGCATGGCCTTCTTCCAGATCGCCCTGCTGGCCGGCTATGCCTACGCTCACGCCCTGCAGCGGATCGCGTCCGTGCGGAACCAGGCCCTGATCCATTGTGCCGCGCTGGCGATCGCCGCCATCGCCCTGCCGCTGCGGGTGAGCGGACTGGCGGGCCCGCCCTCGTCCGACAACCCGAACCTTTGGCTGCTGGCGGTCCTGACGCTTTCGATCGGGGCGCCGTTCGCCGTGCTCTCCGCCACCGCCCCGCTGGTTCAGGCCTGGCACGCGCGGACCATCGGCGCGGCGGAGGGCAAGGAGCCCTACGTCCTCTACGCGGCCAGCAACCTGGGTAGCCTGATCGCCCTGCTGGCCTATCCCATCGTGGTCGAGCCGTTGTTCAGCCTGGCGGACCAGCGCTACTGCTGGAGCGCCGGGTACGGCCTGTTCGTGCTGCTGATCGCCAGCCTCGGCTTCACGGTCTCACGCGTGCGCGCGCTTCCGGCGGAGCCGGCCGTCAGTGCATCACCCGCCCCGGTCTGGCGCGACCGGCTGGTGTGGATCGCCCTGGCGGCCATTCCCTCCAGCCTGATGCTGGGCGTCACCACCTACATCACGACCGACGTGGCTTCGGCCCCGTTCCTGTGGGTGCTGCCGCTGGCGCTGTACCTGGGCACCTTCATCATCGCCTTCCAGGCCAAGCCGGCCATTCCCCCGGACCTGACCCTGACCTTCCAGGGTGCGGCGATGGCAGCCTGCGTCGCCCTGCTGCCCTTCAGGGCGACCTTCTTCGGCCTGCAGTTGTTCATCCACCTGGCCGCCTTCTTCCTTACGGCGCTGATGTGCCACCAGCGGCTGGTCGCCAGGCGCCCGGAACCGGCGCGGCTGACGGAGTTCTATCTCTGCCTGTCGATCGGTGGGGTGGTTGGCGGCGGCTTCAACGCCTTCGTCGCGCCGGTAATCTTCAACGACGTCCTGGAGTATCCGTTGATCCTGGCGCTCTCGTGCCTGGCGCGTCCCTGGGGCGACCTGAACCGGGTGCCGATCTGGACCTGGGCCATGTTGATCCTGGGTCTGGCGGCGGCGGTCGCCACACCCGTGGCCGTCACCTTCGCGTCTGCGCACCTCACGCACCGCTCCGTCGTCGGCGCCTTCGATCAGGCTGAGCTGTTCGATATGGCGATGAAGGGCCTGCTGGTGCTGGCGGTGATCGCGGCCTTCATGGTGCGGACGCGGGCGCTGTTCTTCCTGGGGATCATCGCCGTGCTGTCCTACGCCTCGCAGACGGCGGCCGACCGGACCGACACCCGCGAGAGCTGGCGCAGCTTCTTCGGGGTGATGAAGCGTTCGGAGACGATCGTCCCGGGTATTGGCGGCAAGGTGAAGATGCTGGCCCACGGCACCACCCTGCACGGCGCCCAGGCGCAGGCCCCCGCCTACCGGTGTCAGCCGCTGGTCTACTATGCGGCGCGCACGCCCATCGGCCAGGTGTTCCGCGCCCGCGCCGCCGGGGCGCCGGCGCTGCGGATTGGCGCTGTCGGGCTCGGCACGGGATCCGTCGCGGCCTATGTGCGAAAGGCGGACCACCTGACCTTCTTCGAGATCGACCCCCTGGTGGTGAAGATCGCCACCGATCCCGCCAATTTCACCTTCACCACGGAATGCGCCAAGGGGCGGGTCGACTATGTGATCGGCGATGCGCGCCTGACGGTAGCCAAGCAGCCGGCCGGTTCCTTCGACATCCTGCTGATCGACGCCTTCTCGTCCGACGCGGTGCCGGCGCACCTGCTGACGGTCGAGGCGGTGCAGGGGTACCTCGGCAAACTCAAACCGGACGGCATTCTCATCCTTCACCTGTCGAACCGGAACCTTGACCTGATGGGGCCGGCGCAGGCCGTGGCGCGCCGGGCAGGGGGCTGGGCGCTGGTCCAGGAATTCCGCCCCGGAAAGGACCGCGCCGGGAGCTGGGAGTCGCCAGAGGACGCGGTGATCGTGGCCAAGTCGCACGCGGCGCTGGCCGGCTTCCTGGCCACCGGGCAGTGGCGGACCGCCAACCCATTTCTGGCCCGGCCCTGGACCGACGACTACACAAATCTGGCCGGCGCCCTCTATTCGAACCTGAAGGGCCGCTGGCCCTGGCTTCCGTGACTATAGCGGGGTCTCGACGCTGACGATGGCCTGCGCCATCAGGCCCTCCTCACGGCCGGTGAAGCCCATGCCTTCCGTCGTCGTGGCCTTGACGCTGACGCGGTCGATGGGAAGCTCCAGCAACTCGGCGATGCGCGCCCGCATGGCGTGGCGGTGCGGGCCGATCTTGGGGCGCTCGCAGACCAGGGTCACGTCGGCGCTGAGGATGCGCGCGCCCTTGGCCGCGGCGAGGCTGACCGCGTGGCGCAGAAACCGGTCTGACGACGCGCCGCGCCATTGTGGGTCGCTCGGGGGGAAGTGGTCACCGATGTCGCCCTCGGCGATGGCGCCCAGCACGGCGTCCGTAAGGGCATGCAGGCCGCAGTCCGCGTCGGAGTGACCGACGAGGCCGCGGTCGTGGGGGATCTCGACCCCGCAGAGCCAGACGGCATCGCCCGGACCGAACCGGTGGGCGTCGATCCCCTGACCGATGCGCACGATCCGCCGGCCGGAGGCGAGTTGCTCGGCCATGGCGAAGTCCTCCGGATAGGTCAGTTTCATCAGCATGGGGTCGCCGGCTACGAGGGCGACATCACCCCCGGCGCGCTCAAGGACGGCGGCGTCATCCGTCGGCTCTTCGTCGGCCGGCCATAGGGCATAGGCCGCGCGCAGGGCGCCCAGGCGGAAGCCCTGAGGAGTCTGGGCGCGCCACAGACCCTCGCGGGCGACGGTGGCCTCGACCCGGCTAAGCCCTCGCTTCAGCGTATCGGCGACAGGGAGGGCAAGAACCGCGCCGGGGACGGCTGCCAGGGCCTCCAACAATCGATCGACGTGGGCCGTGGTCACGAACGGGCGCGCCGCGTCGTGGATCAGGACGAGATCGCCATCCTCATCGTCCAGCATCGCGAGACCGCAACGGACCGAGGCGGCCCGGGTGGGTCCGCCGCTCGCCAACGTCAACCGGGGAAGTTCCGGAAACGCGGCGCGGGCCTGCTGCAGTCGGTCAGCGGCCACCACCACGACCACCCGTTGCGCGCCGGCGGCGAGCAATCCCTCCATCGACCATCGGACGATCGGGCGGCCGCCA
>JANPKX010000076.1:0-15937 GCA_031426235.1 Alphaproteobacteria bacterium
GGAAGGCCTCGGCAGTCTGCGGCGCGCGGCCCTCGCGCTGCACCCGCAGCAGGCGCACCGCGCCCTCGCCGGCGCCAACCAGAAGACGCTCATCCAGAGTGACGCTGGGTAACCCGGCCACGTCCTCATATGCCGATAGCAACGCCTTGACGCGGACAGGTCCCTTGTCGGTCGGCAGCTCGAACCAGGCGCCCGGGAAGGGCGACAGGCCGCGGATCTTGCCGTCCAGCTCCCGGCCCGGCTTGCTCCAGTCCAGGCGGCTGAAACGAGCACTGACCTTGCGGGCATAGGTGACGCCGGCCTCGGGTTGCGGCACGGCGACGGCGCGGCCGGCCGCGATGTCCGCCAGCGCCCGCACGATGAGCTCCGCGCCGGCCTGAGCCAGCCGGTCGTGCAGCGTCCCAGCCGTCTCCAGGGCGTCGATCCGGACGGTTGCGGTCGCCAGGACTGGCCCCTCGTCCAGTCCCTCGGTCATCCGCATCACCTGGACGCCCGTCACCGCATCCCCCGCCATGATCGCCCTCTGGATCGGCGCGGCGCCCCGCCATCTAGGGAGAAGCGAGGCATGGACGTTGTAGGAGCCCAGACGCGGCGCTTCCAGCACGGCGCCAGGTAGGATCTGACCGAAGGCCACGACCACGGCTGCGTCAAGGCTCAGAGCCGCGAAGGCGGCGATCTCGGCCGGCTCACGCATGGACGCCGGGGTCCGCACCGGGATGCCCCGTGCTTCGGCGAAGGCGTGGACGGGCGAGGGCTTCAGGTCGTGTCCCCGACCCCGTGGCGCGGGAGGCTGGGAATAGACGCAGGCGATCTCGTGCCCGGCCTCCGCAATGGCGGCCAGCGCGGCGAGCGCGAAATCCGGGGTGCCGAGAAAGGCCAGACGCATGGTCGGCCATGTACCGGGCGCCGGGCCGGAAGGGAACTGGCTGGCCCGCGCTCGAGAGCGGCGCTACGGAAATGTCCGAATGGATCGGCGTTTCGAAACGGACTTCGGCGAGCTTTGGGTGGCGGGGGCAGACGACGCGTTCGAAGGCGTGCGCCCCTTGCTGCTGGTTCTTCGCGGCGCCTTTGCCGACACCCCCCAGTATGCCCGCCTGGCCGACTTGCTCCCCGAGTTTCGCGTGCTGTTCGGGGAGATGCCCGGCTTTCACGCACCCGCATTGAGCGACGTCTCCGTCGAGACACTCTGCGCGGCGTGGTCGCAGGTGCTCCCACGGCTCAAAGGACCGATCTGTCTGTGCGGGGTGTCGCTGGGCGGGGTTGTCGCGGTGGGCCTGCAGCCCTGCGGGCAGGTCAACCTGCTGGCTGTCGACCCCCCGTTCCGGTCCAGGGATGCCGAGCCTCTGCGTCGGTTCGCGAAACCGAGAACCGAGAGCGAACGTAGGTTCCTGAGCGAGGTCTTCGGGTGGGATCCTCAAGGCGATTCCCCTCGCGACTATCTCTACCTGCTGGATCGGATCTGCTGCCCGACGGCAATCCTCGCGGGAAGCGACGCCGGACCCGACCGGGTTCCCGGCCTCATCGCCGACAACACCCTGGCCGAAATCGCGCGCCATCCCTCCGTCCGGGCGCGCCGGATCGCCGATGTCGGCCACGATGTCGCCCGTGGCGGATCTCAGAGGATGCTGATCATCCTGCGGAACATGGCCAGGGCGGCGGTCGCTACCAGATAGCCAGGCCCTGGCTCGTGGGCAGTTCGAGGACCGGTATGCCACGCTTGGCGAACCATTCCGTCTCGGCCAGATGCTGTGCGCGGTAAGGCAGGGCCCCGAAATCGTCCAGCAGGATCACGGCGCCCGGGACCAGCCGGCTCTCGATGGCGTCCAGGGCCCCGATCTCGGCGGGAGCGTTGTTCATGTCGATATGGGCGAAGGCGATCTGGTCGGGCAGCCCCTGGGCGAAGCTGGCCGGCACCGCCCCCTGGAACACCTGCACGTTATCCTTGCCCGCGAACCGGCCCTTGACGAAGGCGAACAGTCCCTCCCCGTGCTCGGGCATGGCGTTGTGGTTCATGCTCTCATCGTGCTGAAACAGATCGTACAGGAAGAACTGGCGGGGCGTGATGTCGACGGCGTCGAGCAGGATGGCCGCCGTCGTGCCCTTGTAGCAGCCGCACTCGATGAAATCTCCGGGACGGCGGATGGCCTGACGTGCGGCCCAGACGGCCACGGCCGTGCGCCAGATCACGCCCCGCTCGATCAGAGTGCCGGCGTGAGCCTGGAAGGCGGCCATGAACCTAGCGTCCTCGAGGAAGCCGAGATTTCGCCCGAACGCGATCAGGTTGTCGCTGGCGAACCAGCCCCCCTTGACCCGCGAGGCGGCGACCAGGGCGTCGATGCCGGCATTGAAAGCCGGCATGTCGTCGACGCCCCAGAAAAACTTTGTTCGGACCCGGGGCGGAAGCATGGGTCGGCCCCTAGGCCCGGACCAGTTTCTTGACCTTCTTCACCGCCTGCTCGCGCTTCAGCCGCGAGAGGTGGTCGATGAACAGCACCCCGTCGAGGTGGTCCATCTCATGCTGGATGCAGACGGCGTACATGCCCTCGGCATCCTCTTCGACAGTCTCGCCGCGATAGTTCAGGTAGCGCAGCTTCACCCTTGCCGGCCGCTCGACCTCGTCGAAATACTCCGGCACGGACAGGCAGCCCTCTTCGTAGGGCAGGGTCTCTTCCGACGCCCAGAGGATCTCCGGATTCACGAAGTAGCGCGGCTGAGGGTCTTCCTCCTCACGCGCCAGATCCATGACGATCACCCGCTTGGGCACGCCGACCTGGATGGCGGCCAGGCCGATGCCGGGCGCGTCGTACATGGTCTCCAGCATATCATCCATCAGCCCGCGCAGATCGTCGTCCACCGCCGCCACGGGGGTGGAGACCAGCTTCAGCAGCGGGTGTGGAACAGTCAGGATGGGACGAAGAGCCATGGGGCGCAGGTAGGTCAGGAGTCCTTGATCGTCAAGGCGACCAAGGCGTCGCCTTCGGCCGCGGCAAGCTTGGTGAGGGGCCGGATCGCGCTGTCCAGCGGCTCCAGCGCCTCGATTGACTTGCCCTGGTGTTCGACCTTGAGGTCTTCGAAGCGGCGGGCCTGGGTCAGCACCTGGGTCTCCAGCGACCCCACGAACTGGTTGTACTTTCCCACTGCGGCCTGCAGCGACCTGCCGACGCCTTCGGCGTGGGCGCCCATCACCGAGATGCGCTTGTAGAGTTCCCGGCCCAGCTCGGCGATCTTCTGGGCGTTGGCCGCCTGCTCCTCGACGCGCCAGCCATAGACGACGGCCTTGCACAGCGCGAACAGGGTGGACGGGGTGACGATCACCACCCGCTTGTCCATGGCCTCGTTCATCAGGTCCGGCGCCCGGTCGAGAGCGGCGGCGAGCGCCGAGTCCAACGGCACGAACATGGCCACGAAGTCGGGCGAGGCGTCGAACTGGTCCCAATAGGCCTTGGCCGAAAGCCCGGAGATGTGGCTGCGCACGCTCTGCACATGGCGCATCCCGGCGGCGTCGCGGCCAAAGTCGTCGACGGCCTCCTGCAATTCCAGAAAGGCGTTGAGCGAGCACTTGGCGTCGATGACGAACAGCGCCCCGCCTGGCAGGCGCACCGTCACATCAGGCCGGCGACGGCCTTCGTCCGTGTCGGTGGAGGTCTGCTCGTCGAAGTCATAGCGGTTGGAAAGGCCTGCCGCCTCCAGCACATTGCGCAGGGTCTGCTCGCCCCATCGGCCCTGGACGCCGGCGCCTCGGCGTAGCGCCGACGACAGCTTGCGGGCTTCGTCCTGGGTGGCGGTGGCCGCCTGCAGCATCTGGGCGATCTGTTCCTTGAGGCCGCCGGTCTCCTCGGCGCGGGCCTTCTCGACGGCCGTCACTTGCTCCTGGAACTTCAGCAGGGTGTCGGCCACGGGCTTGAGCTGCGCCTCCAGCCGCGCCTGCGCCAGCTGCTCGCGGCCACGCACCGTTTCCTCGTTCCGACGCAGGATCTCCTCGGCCACGCTGGCGGCGGACTGGGTCAGCTGCGAGCGCACCGCCTCGCCCGACTCGCGGAACGCACTCAGGTTGGCCTCCGCCGTCACCGCCCGCATCCGCTCGCGCAGCGCCCAGGCGATCGCCACCGCCACGGCCAGCGCGAGCAGCACAATCAGGATCACAAGACCGTTCATGCTGCGTTCTTAGCGGCTTCGCTGAGTCGCCGCTACGCCGGCCTGCGGGCCCGCATGGCCTGGGCAATGGTGCCGTCGTCCAGCCAGTCGAGATCGCCGCCCACCGGCACGCCGCGCGCCAGCATGGTGATCGACACATCCGCCCCCGCTAGCCGGTCGGCCAGGTAGTGCGCCGTGGTCTGGCCGTCGACCGTCGCCGGCAAGGCCAGGATCACCTCGCGCACCGCGTCATCCGAGGCGCGCGTCACCAGCGAGCCGATGCGCAGGGCGTCAGGCCCCACCCCGTCCAGGGCCGACAGCAACCCACCCAGCACGTGATAGCGGCCACGGAAGGCGCTGGCCCGCTCCATGGCCCACAGGGCGCCCACCTCCTCCACCACGCAGATCAGGGCGCCGTCACGCGCACCGTCGGCGCAGATCGCACACGGGTCCTGGGTGTCCAGCGCCCCGCAAACGCCGCAGGTCTTCACCCGGGCCGCCGCCTCGGCCATGGCGTCGGCCAGCGGCGCCAGCAGCTGGTCGCGTCGCTTCAGCAGCGCCAGCGCGGCGCGCCGCGCCGACCGCTGGCCCAGCCCCGGAAGCTTGGCCAACAGCCCAATGAGGCGCTCGATCTCGGGCCCGGCGGAAGCGGCCACCTTAGAACTTCGGCATGCCGGGAATGTTGAGCCCCGCCAGCGGCCCCGCAGCCTCGCGCATCACCTCGGCCTGGGCGGCGTCCAGCTTGCGCTTGGCGTCGGCGTGGGCGGCGACCATCAGGTCGGCGACGACTTCGCCCTCTCCCGGCGCCATAAGGCTCTCGTCCAACAGAACGCGCGCCAGTTCCCCCGAGCCCCTGAGCGTCAGCTTGACCATACCCCCGCCGGACGTCCCTTCCACTTCCAGGGCCGAGATCCGGTCCTGCGCCTCCGCCATACGCTGCTGCATGGCCTGGGCCTGCTTCATGATCGATCCGAGGTCTTTCATGGCCGTCTAGTCCTCATCGTCGTCTTCACTGTCGTCCGAACCTATCACGGCCTCGGCTGTGACCGGCGGCGCGAGGCTGCGAACCCCGACGATCTCCGCGCCGGGGAAGGCGGCCAATACCGAACGCACGAACGGGTCCTGCTCGATTTCCGCACGCACTTCGCGCTGCTCGCGCTTTTCCTTTTCCCACAGCGACTCGGCGCCGCCCCCGCCCTGGGCTGCGATGAGCCAGCGCTCACCGGTCCATTCCTTCAGGCGTGCGACCAGCCGCTGGGCCAGGTTGACCGGGGCGCCGGGCGCCGGCTCGTATTCGATGGCCCCGGGGCGGAAGCTGATGGGGCGGATGAACCGCTCCACGTCCATCTTCAGGGTGATGTCGCGCCGCCGGTCGATCAGCGCCAGCAGATCGGCGAAGGTGTTCAGGCTGGCGGTTGGCTCCGGAGCGGCCTGAGGCGCCGCCATCGTCTGTCGCGCGACCGCCTGGGTCGCGGTGCGGCCGCTCGCGGCGCCGCCGCCGCTGCCGCCGCCAAATCCGCCGCCCCCGGGCGTCCCCCCGCCGGCCCCGCCGACGCCCAGGCTATCGCCGCTCTGCAGCCGCTTCAGCGCCTCTTCCGGTCCGGGCAGGTCCGAGGCATAGGCCATTCGGATCAGGGCCATGTCCACCGCCGCCGCCGCATCGGGCGCGCGCCGCACCTCGTCGTAGGCCTTCAGCGTCAGTTGCCAGATCCGCGAGAGCGTCCCGGCCGACACCGCCGCCCCCACGGCCGCCAGCCTCAGCGCCTGCTCCTTCGGCAGGACCAGCGCCTGCGGGCCGATCGCCTTGGCGACCGAAGCGCCGTGCGTGTGGTCCAGCAGGTCCATCACCACCTGGTCGGGGTTTGCGCCGTAGCCGTAGAGCGCCCGGAAGGTCTCGATCGCCGCCCCAGCCTCACCGCGCATGACCTGCTCGAAGAGGGAGATCGTCTGCGCCCGATCGGCCAGCCCCAGCATGTCTCGGATCGAGGCCGCGGTGACCGTCACGCCCGGGTCGGCCTGGACGATGGCCTGGTCCAGCATCGACTGGCCGTCGCGGACGCTGCCCTCGGCGGCCCGGGCGATCAGCATCAGCCCTTCGGCCTCGACCCGCGCGCCCTCGGCCTCGCAGATCATTTCAAGATTCTTGACCAGCACGTCGGGCTCGACCCGGCGCAGGTCGAACCGCTGGGTCCGCGACAGGATGGTCACCGGAACCTTGCGGATCTCGGTCGTGGCGAAGATGAACTTGGCGTGCGGCGGGGGCTCCTCCAGCGTCTTCAGGAGCGCGTTGAACGCCCCCGTCGACAGCATGTGCACCTCGTCGATGATGTAGACCTTGTAGCGGGCCTCCACCGGCGCATAGCGCACGCCCTCCAGCAGGTCGCGGATGTCGCCGACGCCGGTGCGCGAGGCGGCGTCCAGCTCCAGCACATCCATGTGCCGGCCCTCGATGATCGAGCGGCAGTGAATCCCCTGCTCGTGGAAGTCGAGGGTCGGCGTGTCCACGGTGGCGGTCTGGAAGTTCAGCGCCCGGGCCAGCAGCCGCGCGGTCGTGGTCTTGCCCACCCCACGCACGCCGGTGAGCATGAAGGCGTGGGCGATCCGTCCCGACGAGAAGGCGTTGCGCAGCGTCCGAACCATGGCTTCCTGGCCATAGAGGTCGTCGAAGGTCTGGGGCCGGTACTTGCGCGCGATGACGGTGTAGGCGGCGGACGGCTCCGCCGGCGCGGGCGGCGGGGCGGGCGCCGCGCCGAACATATCGACCGCGTTCGGATCGCGCTCCGTCGGCTCGGAATCGTCGCGCGGGAAGTCGTCGTCGCCCATGGCGCCATGTAACGGGACGGCCAACTTCCGCGCCACGCGAAAGTTGCGGACCCTCAGGAAAGTTGGGGGTGGGGAAAGATAGGGGTGGAGACCGAACGACGACCCGGAGCGTGATTCGTTGTGGCTGCTGCCTTCCGGCCCTGACCAGGTTGGCGAGGCGCCCGTCCGCCGCCGATCTCCGCGGCGGCATATGGCGGATCGGGGCCTTTGGAGCAAGGGGTGAGCGCGCCGAACCCGGACAGGCGAAAAGCGGGAGCCTCGAGACCCCCGCCGCTCGCTATCCCGCGTTCGTGCGCGGTCAGGCTTTGATGCGGACCACGACCGGGCGGCGTCGGGCGGCCCGGAGCATTGTCCCCGCGCCAGCGAAGCCCGCGATCATCAGGGCCCAGCTGGCGGGCTCAGGAACGGCGCCGCTGCTGCTGACCACCGCCGAAGCCCGGGTGGAGTCCCAGCCGTAGTTGGACCGCGGCGACAAGGCGAAGTCGATGGTCTCGCCGGCGTTGCGGAAGCCGCTGAAATTGAGGGTCGTCGGGGCATATCCGTCGGGACGGTCGATCACCGCCGAGGCGCCGTTGAGGCTGGCCAGGACACCGTCAGTGCTGGTGCAACCCGGGCAGCTGTCGTCCACCAGGCGGGCGGTGAAGTGAGCGTTGTAGTTGCCGGCGGCTATCGCCGTGAAGCGCAGCACGATCAGCTCGCCATACTCGCCCGGGTGCATGAGCAGATCGCCGGCGCCGTCGGCATAGCCGATCAGCGGCGTATCGAAGTTGGCGCCGGGGCGGCCGAAGTAGGCGCCGCCGGCTAGCGACGTCAGCTCGCTGAAGGCGCCGCCGCTCAGCAGGCCATAGGTCCAGACGCCCGAGACGCCGCCCTGCACGCCGTTGAATTCGGTGGCGGCGTTATAGGTCGCGGCCATAGCCGGGGCCGAGGCCACGAGGGCGATTGCAGCGGCGGCGGCGGCAAGGAGCTTCATGGGAACGCCTGTTCAGTTTCGTGCAGGTTCGGGACGAACCGGATGCGACTGACCCGACGTACGCAAGAGCCGCGCCGATGCCTTCGCTTGGCGCGGCCTCGTCCATGAGTCGTTAGACCTAGGCCGCTGCGTTCCGAGCCACGTCGCGCTTTGACCAGCGGCCGGCCAGGAAGAAGGCCGGGATGGCCAGGGCCGAGATGCACACGAACACCAGCACGGAGGCGGTGTAGGGCTGCTCGACGCCCGCCGCCCGGAAGTGATCCACCGCCCAGCCCGCGCCGGTGTTGCCGATGCCCAGGCCGATCACGTTCAGGCACAGGATGTAGAAGCCGGTGATCGTCGCCCGCGCGCCGTCGGGCGCCAGGGCCTGAACGGTCGAGAACGTCGGGCCATAGAAGGCCGCGAGCTGGAACACGCCGATGCCCATCCCGAGATAGAACAGCCAGGTGCCCGGCGGCGAGAGGCGGTAGAGGATCGACAGCGGGATCAGCGCCACCATCAGGATCGCCAACACCATGGGCCGCCCGCTCTGCATGTGACGGTGCCACCAGTCGCCGATGAAGCCACCGAACAGATTGCCCGCCAGGCCCGCGCCCACGGTGATGTACCCCGCCAGCTTGGCGATCTCGGCCTTGTCGTAGCCCCGCTCGGCCACGAACCAGAGCTGGTCGAACTGGGCCGCGCCGACGGCGATGTGGAGCGCCGTGCCGCCGGCCATGGTCGCCACTAGGGCCGGCGAGCGCCTGAGCGCCAGCCCGAGCTGGCCGATCTGGACGGACAACCCCGGGCCTTTGGCGTGCTGAGCCTCGCGGGTTGGCCGGGGCTCGCGCACGCACAGGAAGATGACCGACAGGGTCAGGCCGGCCAGCCCCAGGGCGTAGAAGCAGTTGCGCCACCCCAGCACAGGCCCCAGGTAGCCGGCGATCAGCAGGCCCGCGCCCGCACCGATCGGCACGCCCATGTAATAGATCGCCGTGGCCAGTCCCATGCGCGCCGCGGGGACCCGGTCCGCCAGAAGCGACATCGCGGACGGCGTCAGAGCCGACTCGCCGATGCCGATCATGGCGCGGGGGATCGCCAGCGAAATGAATCCGCGCGCCGCGCCCGAGGCGGCGGTCAACAGGCTCCACAGGGCGATCGCCCCGGCGATCAGACGCGGCCGGTGCACCAGATCCGCCAGCATGCCCATGAACAATCCGGCCACCGCGTAGAACACCAGGAACACCAGGCCGGTCAGAAGTCCGTACTGCGTGTCGGTCAGGTTGAGCTCGGGCTTCAGGAAGTTGGCGAAGCTGGCCAGCAGGTTGCGGTCGACCATGTTCAGCACATTGGTGCAGGTCAGCAACAGCAGCAGGCCCACGGGCGCAGCGCCCGCCGTCTTGTCGGTGCTCATGGTCGTTCCACCCCGGGTCGGCCCGTCGCCGCGGGCTCTCTATCTGCGGACAATGGAGCAGAAGTGGCGGCTTGGCCCATGCCAAATTTGACGGCCGATCACGACGCTCGGTCGGCAACAGCGGTTGAGCGGGGTCGCCCTGCCGCCTAAGAACGTCGGCATGGCTCTCGACTTTTTCCAGAACACCTTCGCCGGCAACCCGCTGGACCGCGCCAGCGACCGCCGCAGCGACACCGATTGGATTGCCGCTCAGCTCGCCTCGCCCGATGCCCTGGGCGTCGCGCTGTGGAACGGCCGGCCGTTCGTCGAGAAGACCAAGACCGGAGGGATGCAGATCGCCTATCTGCCGGCCAAGCTGGTTGGCGAGCTGGCAGGCGGGCCTGAGCCCCTGCTGTTCCTGGGTCTGTGGAAAGACACGGCGATCTTCGCCGTCGACCTGGACGGCCAGAACGACCCCGGCCAGGGCGTGCTGCAGGGTCTGGGCGAGTTCAAGGACCTGCGCCAGGTCGCGATGCAGCTGCCCCCCACGGAGGCGGCGATCATCGCGACCGCCAAGGCGATGTTCGAGTGGCGCCGAAAGCACCGCTACTGCGCCGCCTGCGGCGAGCCGTCCGTGGCCAAGGAGGGCGGGTGGAAGCGCCAGTGCCCGGCCTGCCAGGCCGAGCATTTCCCGCGCACCGACCCCGTGGTCATCATGCTCGCCTACCATGGCGAGCGCTGCATGCTGGGACGCCAGGAGGCTTGGCCCGCGGGAATGTTCTCCGCCCTCGCCGGGTTCCTGGAGCCAGGCGAGAGCATCGAAGAGGCCTGCGCGCGCGAACTGGCCGAGGAGGCGGGCCTGCGCACCCGCAACGTGCGCTACCACTCGACCCAGCCCTGGCCCTACCCCTCGTCCCTGATGATAGGGCTGATCGCCGAGGTCGAGGACGACGAGGGCACGCCCGACCAGACCGAGCTTTCCGAGGTGCGCTGGTTCACGCGGGCCGAGGCGAAGCTGCTGATCAAGGGCGAGATCGAAGGCACGTTCGCGCCGGGAGAGCTCGCCATTGCGCACCAGTTGATCAAGGCGTGGGCGGAAGAATAATCCCTCCCTTAATGGGGAGGGACAGACGGCGAAGCCGTCAGGGTGGGGAAGTGTGGGCCGGCGTGCCGAGTCCGAGCCTGGTCCTGGCCGCCCCACCCTGGCCGCTCCGCGGCCTGTCCCTCCCCATTAAGGGAGGGAATTCACGCCGTCCTGCGGAACGACTTGTCCAGCTCGTCTTGCCCCCTCCCTGGCAGCCTGTGTAACATCGATACCGCGACTGAGACCCAGGCACGGGCGGTTCCTAAACCGACGGCCGAAAGGGCAGGTGCGGTCGCGAAGCCCACGATACCACTATGGAAGGCCGTGATGTTGAAGTCGCCGGAAATCAAGACCTTACTGGCGACATGAGCGGCATCGAGCCAGAGCCTGTCATCATGGACGCGAGCGCGCGCGCCCGCATGGCGGCTCTCACCCGCTACGGCATTCTCGACACGGATCGCGACGCCATTTTTGACGGCATCGCCGAACTGGCTTCGGCGCTCCTCGACGCCCCGATCGCGGTGGTCAATTTCATCGCCGACGACCGCCAATGGTTCAAGGCCGAGATTGGCATCGGCCAGCGTGAATTGCCGCTCGATGTTTCCATCTGCCGCATCGCGCTGCCGGAGCGCGGCCTCTTCGTCGTGCCCGACCTGACGGCCGATGATCGCTTCGCGTGCAATCCGCTCGTCACCGCGGTCGAGGGTCTGCGTTTCTATGCCGGCATGGTGCTCGAGAGCGATGGCGTGCCGATCGGCACCGTCTGCGTTCTCGATACCAAGCCGCGCGCCAACGGGATCACCGCCGTGCAGCGGCGCGGACTTGAGGCTCTGGCCGTGCAGGCGATGGCCGCCCTTGAGCGCATGGCGGCAGCGAGGCGGGATCGGTATCGCCTGGCGTTGACCGAGCGATTGCGTGATGCGGGCGATGCCGAGGCCATGATGGAGGCGGCCATCGAGGCGCTGGGCCGCTACCTTGCGATCGGGCAGGTCGGTTTCGCTGAAGTCGAAGATGACCAGGCGCATTGCCAGGTACATCGCCATTGGACCGACGGACGGGTTGCACCGATGGTTGGCCGCTGGCGCATGGATGATTTCGGGCCGGACTTCATCCGCGACCTCAAGGCCGGGCAGTCCACGGTGATTGCCGACGTCACACTCGACACGAGGACGAATTCGCCGGCGGCGCTTGAGCGTTTCGAAGCCATTGCGACCCGCGCCATGCTCAATGTTGGCCTGTTCCGCGATGGTCTGATGCGGGCGGTGCTCTTCCTGCAGCACCATGACCCCCGCCCCTGGTCGACAGACGAAGTCGCGCTCGTCGAGGAAACGGTCGAAAGGCTGTGGTCATCGGTTGAGCGGCGGCGGGCCGAGGTAAGCTTGTTGCAAAGCGAAGCCACGGCCCGTGCGCAGGCCGCGCAGATTGAGGCGATCTACAACGCCGCCCCTGTCGGACTGGGCATGTTCGACGCCCAGCTGCGCTATGTCAGCGTCAACGACCGGCTTGCGAACATGAACGGCGCGTCTGCCGCCGACCACATCGGTAAAACTCCGCTCGAAGTTATGCGGGATCTCGACGCTCAGCCCGAGCTGGCCGCGCAGTTGATGGAAACCTTCAACCGCGCCTTGGCCGGAGAGGCCATGCATGGCGTGCAATTCAGTGGAACGACAGTCACGCAGCCCGGCGCCCTCTGCACCTGGCGGGCAAACTACCTGCCTATGGCCGATGGAGCGGACGCGATCGTCGGTGTTGTTCTGTCCGTGGAAGAAGTTACCTCCGAAAGGGCGGCGCAGGACGCCTTGACGGCAAGCGAAGCGCGCCTGTCACAAGCTCAGGAGTTCGGCGACATAGGGTCGTGGGAATGGGATCACGCTGCAAGCGAGGGCATTGTCTCGGCCAGCTTCCGGAGACTCCTCGGGGTGACGGCCGGAGAGCCCATTACAGGTGAACGGCTGCTCAAGGTCATTCACCCCGATGACCACGCTCCATTTGCCGAGGCCGTCTCGAGCGCGTTGGCAGCCGGGGAACAATTTTCTGTCGAATACCGGATCACCCTGCCCTCAGGCGAAGAGAGATACATCCGCAGTACCGGGAAACGCATCAGCGCCGACGCGCCCGCGCGGTCTGCCGGGGTGGTCCGCGACGTCACGGAGGCCAAGCGCCAGGAGGAACATGTTCGACTGCTGATGGGCGAGGTGAACCATCGCGCGAAGAACATGCTCACCGTCGTGCAGGCGATCGCCAAACGAACTATGGAAACCCAGCCGGAAAATTTCATCGAGAGTTTCGGCCAGCGCATCCAGGCGCTTGTCGCCAATCAGGATTTGCTGGTCCGGAGCGAATGGGCGGCGGTGTCGCTGGGTGAGCTTGTCCGCTCTCAGCTCGCCCACTTCGGCGATGCACGCGACGCCCGTGTCACGCTTGACGGCCCGCCGGTCGACATTACCGCATCGGCATCGCAAGCGATCGGCATGGCGCTGCACGAGCTGGCCACCAACGCCGTGAAATACGGCGCGCTGTCGAACGAGGTGGGCCGCGTGGCGATCTGCTGGGACGTGCGGTCAGACGCGGCGGGCAAGGCGCGACTGACAATGTCATGGACCGAAAGCGGCGGCCCGCCGGTGGCCAAGCCCACGCGTCATGGCTTTGGCTCGACCGTGCTGGGCCGCATGACCAAGATGAGCCTTGACTGCGAAGCTGACATCGATTTCGCGCCATCTGGCCTGGTCTGGCGCATCGACTGCCCGGCGGCAGGGCTGATTAAAGGCAGCGCAGTTTCAGCGCCGAAGCCGAACGGCGCGGCCCTGACGGCGCAACCCGCGCCGACCTCCGGCCGCGGCCGCGTGCTGGTCGTCGAGGACGAGCCGATGATCGCCCTGGACACCGCCCACGCGCTCACGGAGGCCGGCTACGATGTGATCGGACCCGCCAACTCGGTGGCCTCAGCGCTTGCGCTGCTCGCCCAGTCCGGCTGCGACGCCGCCGTGCTCGACGTCAACCTCGGCGCGTATACCGCCGAGCCGATCGCCCAAGAGCTGATCAGACGCGGCGTACCTTTCATCGTGACCTCCGGCTACACGCGCGAGCAGCAGCCCGAACTCATGAGAACCGCGCCGCTGCTCGGAAAACCGGTGAAACCGGCTCTGCTGCTTGCCGAAATCGAGCGCTGCCTGGGCTCATAGCAAACAAACAGATTGACCGTCGACAGCTCGGATCGCTGGCTGGCCGACGCGGGCTAACGTCCCCGAAACGGGTCGGCGGCATAGGTCCCGAGGATCTCGAACCGGTCGGTGAAGAAGCTGAGTTCCTCGAAGGCATGGACGAGACCCGGGTCGCCGGGCCGCCCGTCGACTTCCGCATAGAAGAAGGTCGCGGTGAACGCGCCGCCCTCCATGTAGCTCTCCAGCTTGGTCATGTTGACGCCGTTCGTGGCGAACCCGCCCAGGGCCTTGTAGAGCGCGGCCGGCAGGTTGCGGACCCGGAACACGAAGCTGGTGACGGCGGGTTGTTCCTGCGGCGGCGGCGGCGGGTCCCGGTCCGCGGTCATCACCAGGAAGCGCGTCGTGTTGTTATGCGTGTCCTCGATGTCGCGGGAGAGGATTTCCAGGCCATAGATCTGCGCCGCCAGGGCCGGCGCGATGGCGGCCCGGGTCGGGTCGGGACGATCGGCCAGCATGCGAGCCGCCCCGGCGGTGTCGCCGACGCTCTCGGCCTTCAGGCCCAGCCGCCGCACGGTCCCCCGGCACTGGTGGATCGCGATGGCCATGCTCTGGACGGTCTTGAGATCCTCGATCCTGACACCGGGGTTCGCCATGAGCTGGAAGTGGATGGGCTTGAAACGCTCGCCGATGATCTTGAGCCCGGAATCCGGCAGCAGGTGATGGACGTCTGCGACGCGCCCTGCGATCGAGTTCTCCACCGGGATCATGCCCAGTTGGCAGTCACCCGACTTCACCGCCTCGAACGCCTCCTCGAAGGTGGCGTGCGGGACCGGCTCCATTTGCGGAAACGCCGCCATGCAGGCTTCATGGCTGTTGGCGCCCAGCTCGCCCTGGAAGGCGATACGGTCCTGGCTCATCGGATAGTCCCTGCATAGGCGCGGGCCCGCTCGAGATCGGCGGGGCTGTCGACGGAGATTGGCGCCTGGTCTGCGATGGCGGCCCATAGGGTCAGCCCCAGCTCCATGGCCCGGAGTTGCTCCAGGCGCTCGCGCATTTCGAGCGGTGAGGGCGGCGCGGCGTTGAACGCCTCGAGGGCGGCGCGGCGATAGCCGTAGATCCCGACGTGACGCCATATTGGCCCGTCGCCGTGGAGCGTCGAGCGGGTGAAGTAGAGCGCGCGCCCTGACATGCCGCTCGCCGCCATGGCCAGAACGGCCTTGACCACGTCGGGATTGCTGCGATCGGCTGGCGAGGCCTCGAGCGCCGCGACGGTGGCGATGTCGCAATCCGGGCGATCGGCCAGTAGGCCGGCGCACGCGGAGAGCACTGTCGGCGGGACGAAGGGCATATCGCCCTGCAGGTTGATCACCACGTCGTGAGCCGACCCGGGGTCCAGCTGCGCAAGCGCCGCCAGGATGCGGTCCGAACCTGACGGCAGGTCCGGATCGGTCAGCACCGCGCGGCCGCCGGCCGCCTCCACGACCGCCACGATCTCAGGATCACCTGCGGCCACGGCTGCGGGCCCGACTCCGGCGGCCTGCGCGCAGCGCAGCACACGCACGATCATCGGCACACCCGCGATATCGGCCAGAGGCTTACCCGGCAGGCGGGTCGCGGCCATGCGCGCGGGGATCAGAACGATGGGGTTCATGCCGACGTAGATGCCGTGGGGCTGGGACGTGCTTGGGCGGTTGCGCGAGCGCCGGTAGCGTGTAAGACAGCCGCACGCAACAAGAGGCGGGATTCCCGCGCATTCGCGGGCCTCGGCCCGGGGCCGGATAGAGGCGTACCAGGGGACTATGAGCGACCTTACGTTCAACAAGATTGCGGGCGCTGTCCTGGCGACGGGACTGGCCATCGTAGGCCTGGGACAACTGGGCGCGGGGGTCTTCAGGACCGAAAAGCCGGAGAAGCCCGGCTACCTGGTCGAGGCCGATCTCGGCGGAGCCGAGGGCCCTGCCGCTCCAGAAGTGGCGCCGGACTGGGGCACGGTCCTGCCGACGGCCGACGTCGCGGCCGGCGAGGCGGTGTTCGCCAAGTGCAAGTCCTGCCACGCCATCGAGCAGGGCGGGCCCAACGGCACGGGTCCGGACCTCTGGGGCGTGATCGGTCGTAAGCCAGGCTCCCATGGCGGCTTCGCCTATTCGGCAGGGATGACCGAGTTCGGCGGCAAGCAGGCGGTGTGGGACTATGACCACATCAACGAGTTCCTGAAGGGTCCGCAGAAATACATCCAGGGTACCAAGATGAGCTTCGTGGGCCTGAAGAAGCCTGAGGAGCGCATCGCCGTCATCGCGTATCTGAAGGCCAACGGCGGGACCCTGCCGGTGCCCGCGCCCGACCCGGCGCGCGCCCCTGGCGCGGCCGCTCCGGCGGCTGACGCCGCTGCG
>JANPKX010000077.1:0-9486 GCA_031426235.1 Alphaproteobacteria bacterium
GGTGGTTGGCGTCGAGAGCGTCCGCCAGCGGCTCGGCCTCCTCGGGGGGCAGGTCGACCACGATGATGCCGTCGATGCCGGCCGCCGCCGCATCGCGGGCGAAGGCCTCATAGCCCCAGGTGACCAGCGGATTGGCGTAACCCATCATGATGATCGGCGTCGCGGCGTCTCCCACGCGGAACGCCCGCGCCAGTTCCAGCGTGCCGGAGAGGGTCATGCCCTTGGCGAGGGCCCGTTGCGCCGCGCGTTGGATCGGCGGGCCCTCGGCCATGGGGTCTGAGAAGGGAAAGCCCAGCTCGATGATGTCCGCACCGGCCGCGGGCAGGCCTTTCAGGATCTCCAGCCCCGTCGCTGCGTCGGGGTCGCCGGCCATGACATAGGCGACGAACGCCGCGCGCCCCTCGGCCTTCAGCGCAGCAAACCGGGCGTCGATCCGCGCCTTGGTCAAATCTGCATTCCCAGGTGCGCCGCCACGGTGGCGACGTCCTTGTCGCCGCGGCCCGACATGTTCAGCACCACGATGCCGTCCTTGCCGATGTCGCGGGCCACGTCGCCGATCCGGGCCAGGGCATGGGCCGTCTCGATGGCCGGCAGAATGCCTTCCAGCTCGGCGCACAGCTTGAAGGCGTCCAGCGACTCGCCGTCGGTCGCCGTCAGATAAGTCGCCCGGCCGACGTCGTGCAGCCAGGAGTGCTCGGGGCCAATGCCGGGATAATCGAGGCCGGCGGAAATCGAGTGCGCCCCGGTGATCTGGCCTGCCCGGTCCTGCAACAGATAGGTCATGTTTCCATGGAGTACGCCGGGCCGGCCGCCGTTGATCGCCGCGGCGTGACGGCCGGTATCCATGCCCTCGCCCGCCGCCTCGACGCCGATCAGCCGGACGCCTTCGTCGGCGAGGAAGGGGTGGAAGATCCCGATGGCGTTCGACCCGCCGCCGACGCAAGCCACGACGGCGTCAGGCAGACGCCCCTCGGCGGCCAGCACCTGTTCGCGGGTCTCCTGGCCGATCACCGACTGGAAGTCGCGGACCATCTCCGGATAGGGATGCATCCCCGCCGCCGTGCCGATCAGGTAGTAGGTGTCGTGGACATTGGTGACCCAGTCACGCAGGGCCTCGTTCATGGCGTCCTTCAGGGTCGCGGCCCCTGAGGTCACCGCCTCGACCCGGGCGCCCAGAAGGTTCATGCGAAACACGTTGGGTTTCTGCCGCTCGACATCGACCGCGCCCATATAGACAACGCAGGGCAGGTCGAAGCGGGCGCACACTGTGGCCGAGGCGACGCCGTGCTGGCCGGCGCCGGTCTCGGCGATGATCCGCGTCTTGCCCATCCGGCGGGCCAGCAGGATCTGGCCCATGCAGTTGTTGATCTTGTGGGAACCGGTGTGGTTCAGCTCCTCGCGCTTGAAATAGATCTTCGCGCCGCCGAAGTGCTCCGTCAGCCGCGCGGCGAGATAGAGCGGCGAGGGCCGGCCGACATAGTGGGTCAGATAGCCCGACAGCTCGGCCTGGAACGCAGGGTCGGCCTTGGCGGCGCGATAGGCGGCGTCCAGCTCGTGCACCAGCGGCATCAGGGTTTCGGGCACGTAGCGACCACCATAGTCGCCGAAGCGCCCATTGGCGTCCGGGTAGGCGGCATAGTCGTTGGGGCGGACCCCAGGATTGGGCGTTGGTGCGTTCAAGGCGGGCTCTAAGCGCGGCGCACGGCATCCAGAAAGGCCGTGATCAAGGCCGGGTCCTTTAGTCCGGGTCCGCGCTCCACGCCAGAGGAAACGTCCAGCAGCGGCGCGCCCGACGCCGCGACGGCCTGCGCCACGTTCCAGGGATCCAGGCCGCCGGCCAGAAACCAGGGGCGTTCGAATCGCCGGCCCTGCAGCAGGGTCCAGTCGAACGGGACCCCAAGGCCGCCCGGACGGTCCGCATCTTGCGCGGGTTTGGTCTCGAACATCAGGTGTTCGACCAGCGGCTCATAGGCCTTGGCGGCGTCCACATCCGCAGACTCCGACACGGCCACCACCTTGATGATGCCGCAGCCGGTGCGCATTGCGACCTCGCGAACCCGCCCCGGCGGTTCCTTGCCGTGAAGCTGGATAAGGTCCGGCGCCAGCCCGGCTACGAGGGCGTCGAGTTCGTTATCTGACGGATCGACCACCACGGCCACGATCTTGACGCCGCGTGCGCGGGCCGACGGCGCCAGCCGCGCCGCCGCGTCGGGGGCGATGTTGCGCGGGCTCTTGGGAAAGAACATGAAGCCAAGGAACGCCGCACCCCCGTCAACGGCCGCGCTGACCGCCTCGGTGGTGGTCACCCCACAAATCTTCGCCTTGACGGTCATGGCGTGGGTCGCCTCAGCGGGTCGCCTGCGTCTTGAGCAGGTCGCGGATCTCCGCCAACAGAACCTCCTGCGCCGGGGGCGCAGCGAGGGCCTCGGGGGCGGCGGCTTCGGCCCGCCGCAAGGCATTCACGCCCTTGACCATAAGGAACACGACCCAGGCGATGATCAGGAACTGGATCAGCGTGTTCAGGAAGGCGCCGTACTGGATCGCCACCAGCTCCACCGCAGCGGTGTCAGGGTCCTCTGGGCGCAGAACCCACATCAACTTCGAGAAATCCAGGCCGCCCAGGAGCAGGCCGATCGGCGGCATGATCACTTGATCGACGAGGCTCGCGACGATCTTGCCAAACGCCCCGCCGATGATCACGCCCACCGCGAGATCGATGACATTGCCCTTGGCGATGAATTCGCGGAATTCGGAAACCATGCTCATCCGTGCGTTTACTTGCTGAGGACTATTCGTCGTCCGCGTTGAGGCGTTCGCGCAGTTCCTTGCCGCTCTTGAAGAAGGGCACATGCTTGGCCCGGACATCCACCGGCTCTCCGGTGCGAGGGTTGCGGCCGGCGCGGGCGTCCCGGGAGCGCACCGAGAGCGCGCCGAAGCCGCGCAGCTCAACGCGGCCGCCCTCTTCCAGCGCTTCGATCATCCGTTCGAGGATCACGCCGACAACTCGCTCGATGTCGCGCTGGGTGAGATGAGGATTCTCCTCAGCGAGCTTCGCAATGAGTTCAGACTTGATCATGAGGCCCCTCGAACCGGCGCGACCATGAGGGAAGCGGCCCTGTCTATCAAGACGCTATAAGGCGTTCCAATCGCCGCCGGTCAAGCTTGATGGCGAGGGCCTTCGCACAACCCAAAGCTGCCGCCTCCGCTATTGCGGCGCGCGGATCAGGCTGTCCTCCGAGGCGATGCGGCGCAGGGTGCGCGTGGCGGCCTCGGCCTCGGCGGCCGTGATCTCGGAGGTCAGCCCGCGCATGTCCGTGGTGAAGCGGGCGACGCCGTCGTTGATGCCGGAGGCACGCGACAATTCCATACCGCCGACGACTTCCTTCCCGCTGGGCCCTCGAACGCTGAATCCCTTGCCAGCGCTGGGCAACACGACTTCCGTGATCGCCCGCACATAGTAGGGGAAGGGCACGGCATAGGGCGCATCCCGATTGGGGCCCGGCTCGCGGCGCGGATATCCGGGGGCCTGGTTGTTCGATGAGATCACTTTGAACTCCAGCATGCCAAGGTCCGGGTTCTTCCGCCATTCCAGGTCCGCGCGACCCGAGAGCAGGATTTCGAAGGCGTCGTTGGCGACATCATCGGTCCAGTCCACAGCCTCCACCTGCACCCAGCTCATCGAGCCCGACATCTGCTGGCGGAAGGTGCGTTCCAGATCGGCGCGCGGCGCGGCGGCGGTCATCTGGCGCATGGCGTTGGCGGCATCGCCGGTCAGGCGGGTCCGCAGCTTCATCGGAGCCGGCTGGTCCAGGCCCTTCGACGCGTCGAAACGCATGGTCGCCTCGACCTGAGGCGCATCGAGGGGGAGCATGACGATGGGCTCCAGGTCGGCCCCGCCAGCTCGGATAGGCAAGGCCCACCGGTGGGACGGCGGACGAAGCGAGTCCAGGCCGGCCCTGTCGCCGGTGCGGGTTGCATCCAGCCAATAGACCTTGCCGCCCAGTTCCGTGCGCACGATCACGTGGTTGAAGGCCGCCAGAGACGGCAGCCGCTCGTTCATGCCGTCGCCGCCGCCAAGACTGACCAGGGCCGGCTCGGCCGGCACTTTCAGTTCTCTCAGGATCGCCAGCAGCAGGGCCGTCTTGCCCTTGCAGTCGCCGAACTTGCGCCGCCAGGTCTCGTCAGCCAGAGCCGGCACATACCCCCCATCGCCGATGCCGATGAAAAAGTAGCGGGTCTTCTCTTCCACCAGGCGCAGCGCCGCAAAGGCCCGGGCCTTGGGATCGGCGCTGGCCGCCGCAATGGCATTGATTTCGCCGCGCAGATCGCTGTCCGCAGAGATGGTCGCGGCCCGCGTGTAGAGCGGCTCCATGATCCTCGAAATCTCGTTCCAGCTCTGGAAGCTGCTCACCTCCATGTAGCCCAGCCGCCGGAAGCGTTGCGGCGCGCCGACCGGCGGCTTGGGGGCCTGGGCACTGGGCGTATCCAGCTCGAGCCAGGTCAGGCCGTCCCGGGACGTCACCGTGGGTTCGCCGAAGCCGATCGTGGTCCGGTAGCGGATCGGCGCGCCTTCGGGCCACGAGAGCCGCACCCGGTAACGTCCCGCCACGCCCGGAAACCCCAGGCCTTCCATGTCATAAGACCGGTTGCCGACCACGGGGTCCCGCCCCGTGTGGGTCCACGAACTGTCCAGGATGTCGCCGACCTGAAGGCCCTCGATCTGCTGCGAGGCGCTCATCCGCCCGTCCAGCATCGCGCGCTCCAGGTCGTTCTCCCGCCTCAGAACCAGCAGCTTCTTGCCCTTGCCCAGCAGGTCGATGGTCTTGCCGTCGCGGATGATCTTCAGGCCGTGCAGGGTGACCACCTCGTCCTCGGGGTCCCAGGTCAGGCCAAAGGTCGTCAGGGCGGGCAGGCCCTCGGGCTTCAAGACCCGCTGGACCCGGCGATTGTAAAAGCTATCGCCCTGCGGGCCCAACCGGCTCTGATTGTCATCCAGCAGCATCTGGATCGCCGGAGCGCCCTCGGCCGCCGGCGCCATGGGGATCGGGGCGACGTCGACCCATTTGGGCGGCGCTCCAAACTCCGGCTTCCGGGCCGCCAACGCCGGTGCGGCGGCCGCGAGGACCAGGACGAGAGGAGCAAGCAGACGAAGACAACGCGACACTTGACGGCGACCTCTCAGGACAGACGTCGACATTAGCCTGCGCGGGTCCAAACGAAAACGGCGGACCGGTTTCCCGATCCGCCTATTCCTCCACCAGGCCGCAGGCCGGTTTGGGGGAGGTGTCTCGTTGCGAAGCGGCGAGACGGAGGGGGTTCCACCCGCGGCCTTTCGACCGCGGACTTCAACCCCCTCAGTCAACTTCGCTGACAGCCCCCCGGAAGGGGAGCAATGCGCGCCCTACTCCTTCTGAGCCTTCTCGCGGAGCGCGGCGCCCAGGATATCGCCCAGCGAGGCGCCGGAGTCCGACGAGCCGAACTGCTCGATGGCTTCCTTTTCCTCGGCCATTTCCAGGGCCTTCACGGACAGGGACACCCGGCGGGCGGCCTTGTCGATGTTGGTGATCTGGGCGTCCATGCGATCGCCGACGGCGAAACGCTCGGGGCGCTGATCGGCGCGGTCGCGGCTAAGGTCCGACTTGCGGATAAAGGCCGTCATCGGGGCTTCATCATCGCCGAACTTCACCTCGATGCCGCCCGAGGTGATCTCCGTGACCTGCACGGTGACCGTCTGGCCCTTGCGGAAGGTGTCGCCCTGCAGCGGATCGCCGCTGAGCTGCTTGATGCCGAGCGAGATACGCTCCTTCTCGACGTCCACGTCCAGCACGCGGGCCTTCACGACCTCGCCCTTCTGGTACTTGGCGATGGCTTCCTCGCCGGAGACCGCCCAGTCCAGATCGGACAGGTGCACCATGCCGTCGATGTCGTTGTCCAGGCCGATGAACAGGCCGAACTCGGTGGCGTTCTTGACTTCGCCCTCGACGCTCGTGCCGATCGGATGTGCCGCCACGAAGGCTTCCCACGGATTGGCCATGGCCTGCTTGAGGCCCAGCGAGACGCGGCGCTTGGACGGATCGACGTCCAGCACGACCACGTCCACTTCCTGGGAGGTGGAGACGATCTTGCCGGGGTGGACGTTCTTCTTGGTCCACGACATCTCTGAAACGTGGACAAGGCCTTCCACGCCCGCTTCCAGCTCCACGAAGGCGCCGTAGTCGGTGATGTTGGTGATGCGGCCGGTGTACTTCGCACCCACCGGATACTTGGCTTCCACGCCGTCCCAGGGATCGGACTGCAGCTGCTTCATGCCGAGGCTGATGCGCTGGGTGTCCGGGTTGATCTTGACGATCTGAACCTTCACGGAATCGCCCACGGCCAGGACCTGGCTGGGGTGGTTGACGCGCTTCCAGCTCATGTCGGTCACGTGCAGCAGGCCGTCGATGCCGCCCAGGTCCACGAACGCACCGTAGTCGGTGATGTTCTTGACCACGCCGTCGCGGACTTCGCCTTCCTGCAGCTGGCTGACGAGTTCGGTGCGCTGCTCGGCGCGGGCCTCTTCCAGGATCGCACGGCGCGAGACGACGATGTTGCCGCGGGGGCGGTCCATCTTCAGGATCGCGAAGGGCTGTTCCTTGCCCATCAGCGGGCCGACGTCGCGCACGGGACGGATATCCACCTGGCTGCCGGGCAGAAACGCCGAGGCGCCGCCCAGGTCGACGGTGAAGCCGCCCTTCACGCGGCCGACGATGACGCCCATCACCGGCTCGTTCTTCTCGTAGACCACCTCAAGGCGCGTCCAGGCCTCCTCGCGGCGGGCCTTCTCACGGCTGATGACCGCCTCGCCCATCGCGTTCTCGACGCGCTCCAGGAACACCTCGACGCTGTCGCCGACCTTCAGCGGCGCAGACTCTTCGCCGGGCGCGCTGAATTCCTTCAGCGAGACGCGGCCTTCGGTCTTCAGACCGACGTCGATGATCGCGAAGTCCTTTTCGATGGCCACGACCAGGCCGTGGACCACCTGGCCCTCCATGAAGTCGCGTCCGCCCAGGGATTCGTCCAGCAGCGCCGAGAAGTCGTCGCGGGTGGGCGAGAGGCTCATATCGTCAGCCATGTTGTCTTTCGTGTTCAAATGACGTCAGGCCCGCGCCGCCAAGGCGGTCGGACGGTTTCCCGGCGTCGGGTTAAGGGTTGCGACCGAAGGCGCGAGGAAGACCTCACGCCGGTAAATTTGCCCGCAGACGTCAGAGGGAATGGCGCGTTTGGATTACCCGGACCGGGATTTCTCCCAACGGGCGCGCGCCGCCTCAACGATACGGCGGGCCGCATCGGCGGACTGCTCTATAGTCATTTCGGTGGTGTCGAGCAACTGGGCGTCGGGCGCCGCACGCATCGGGGCGGCGCTGCGCCCCTCGTCGCGGGCGTCGCGGGTGCGGATGTCGGCCAGCACATCGGCATAGTCCACGCTCTCGCCCTGGCCCGTCAGCTGCTTCCATCGGCGCTCGGCGCGCACCTCCGCCGTAGCCGTGACATAGAGCTTGGCCGGGGCCGCTGGGCAGATGACCGTGCCGATGTCGCGTCCGTCCAGAACGGCGCCGGTCGGCCGCGCGGCGAAGCTCTGCTGAAAAGCCTTCAGGGCGGCCCGCACCTCATCATGCACCGCGACCCGGCTGGCCAGCTCGCCCGCCGCGCGGGTTCGGAGCGCGGGATCGTCCAGGTGGTCGGGCGTCAGACTCGCCGCGACCGCCGCGGCAGCCGCGGCGTCGTCCAGGTCCTGTCCTGCGCGCTCGGAAAGGACGCCCACCGCGCGGTACAGCAATCCGGTATCCAGCACCGGCAACCCGAGGTCAGCCCCCAGCCGTATCGCGACGGTGCCTTTGCCCGAGGCCGCAGGCCCGTCCACAGCGATGACGAAGGGCATCAAGACGTGATCTCCGCCCCCAGGCCCTGCATCATCGCGACGAACCCTGGAAAACTGGTGGCGATCATGCCGGGCTCGTCCACCGACACCGGGGCCTCCGACGCCAGGCCCAGAACCAGATGCGACATGGCGATGCGGTGGTCGCCGTGGGTGACGACCCCCGCGCCGCCGGCCACGGCGTGATTGCCGCTCGCCGCTCCGATCACGGTCAGGGTCTCAGGATCCTCTTCGACGCCGACGCCGCAGGCTGTCAGGCCCGCCGACATCAGGGCGATGCGGTCGCTCTCCTTCACCCGCATCTCGCCGATGCCGCGCATCACCGTCTTGCCCGATGCGAAGGCCGCCGCCACCGCCAGGATCGGATACTCATCGATCATCGAGGGCGCGCGCTCGGCCGGCACCTCGACCCCTTCGAGCTGCGAATAACGCGCGGTGACGTCGGCGACCGTCTCGCCGCCCTCGTCGCGGACGTTGGTGACCGAGATGTCGGCGCCCATGTCGCCCAGGGTTTCCAGCAGGCCGATCCGCAGGGGGTTCAACAGCATGCCCTGCACGGTCACCTCCGAGCCCGGCGTCACCAGGGCCGCCACCAGGGGGAAGGCCGCCGACGAGGGGTCGCCCGGAACATGGATCCGGGTTCCGGTCAGGCGCTGGCCGCCCGGCAGCACGATCCGGCGCCCGGCGTCGTGCTCGCTCACCAGCACTTCGGCGCCGAAGCCGCGCAGCATGCGCTCGGTATGGTCGCGCGTGGCCTCGGGCTCGATCACCTCGGCGCCGCCCTCGGCCCGCAGCCCCGCCAGCAGCACCGCCGACTTCACCTGGGCCGACGGCTCCGGCAGTTGGTAGGCGATGTGACGGAGGCCCCCGCCCTTCAGCGTCAGCGGCAGGCGCCCGCCTGTCTTGCAAAGCCAGGTCGCCCCCATCTGGCCCAGGGGCTTCAATACCCGGTTCATCGGCCGGCCACGCAGCGAGGCGTCGCCCGTGAAGGTCGCGGCCAGTTCGAACCCCGCCGCCGCCCCCATGATCAGCCGCACCCCGGTGCCCGCGTTGCCGCAGTCGATCACGTCCGCCGGCTCGGCGAACCCACCTCGGCCCTCGACCCGCCAGCGGCCTTCGCCCAGCCGCTCCACTCCGGCGCCAAACGCGGCCATGGCCGCGGCCGTCCGGCGCACGTCGTCGCCCTCCAGCAGGCCCTCGATCTCGGTGACGCCGCTCGCCAGCGCCCCCAGGATCAACGCCCGGTGGCTGATCGACTTGTCCCCCGGCGCCGTAACCACCCCCTTTAGGGGGCCGGCGCGGCGGGCGGTCAGGTGAGCTGCCGTCATGGGCCGAAAACGTCTCCGGGGCGGGGGATGCGAGGGGCAAATCCCCCGCCGGGATGCTTTGACAGCCGGTCCCCCGCGTGGCAAGGGACCCCGCTTTTTCGCGCAAACCACACACATTTTTAGAGGGTCGCCGCCTTTGGCAAATCCCGAACTGGGCACCAAGCAAATCTGCCCGAACTGTCAGGCCAAGTTTTACGATCTCGGCAAACGTCCAGCGCACTGCCCCAAGTGCGCCCACGACTT
>JANPKX010000078.1:0-4765 GCA_031426235.1 Alphaproteobacteria bacterium
CGACAAATACATGGGCGACGGCATCATGGCCCTGTTCGGCGCGCCGCTGGTGGGCGCGACCGACGCGGACAACGCGGTCGCCTGCGCCGACGGCATGATGGCGCGGCTCGCGGAGCTGAACCTGCGGCGGACGGCGGCCGGGCAGGAGGCGCTGGAGATCGGGATCGGCTTTTCCACCGGCCCCACGGTGGTCGGCAACATCGGCTCGCAGCGGCGGCTGGAATACACGGTGATCGGCGATACGGTGAACCTGGCCTCGCGGCTGGAAGGCGCCACCAAGCAGTACGGCGCGCGGATCATCCTGTCGGAGATGACCGTCCGCGATCTGACGCGTCCCGCCACCCTGCGCGAGCTGGATCTGATCCGGGCCAAGGGCAAGGCGCGGCCGGTCGCCATCTATGAGTCGCTGGGCTACCGGGCGCATGAGCCGGCGCTGCCGGGCCTGCTGGCGCTGCACGCGGCCGGGATCAGCGCCTATCGCGCCCGCGACTGGAAGGCGGCGCGCACGGCTTTCCGCGGCATCCTGGATCTGTACCCGGGCGACCGGCCAGCCCGGGTCTACCTGGACCGCTGCGACGTCCTCGCGAGAGAGCGTCCCGCCGAGGACTGGGACGGGGTCTGGAATCTCACCGAGAAGTAGGCGCGTTCACGCCGATTTGCGCCGCCAGGGCTCGCCTCGCGCCATGAGCAGGTCCATGCTGGTGCCGGGAACGCGCGAGGAGACCGCCATGACGCAGGGCTTCCAGCAACAAGAGTACGGGTTCGGCTACGCCTTGCCCAAGTCTGCGCCCACGCAATACAACGGCCAGAAGGCCGCCGAGCGGGTCATGCCCGCGCGGCCGCCCCGGAAGAAGCCGCGATCAGGCCATTAGATCGCCGCAGCCGCAGCGCGACTGTGTCCGTATCTGAGGCCAGACCCTACCGAAGAGGACACAGATGAGTTTGATTGTTGGCCGACGCGGCCTGATCCTGGGAGGCGCGGGCCTGTTGCTGGCGCCCGGCATCGCCGGCGCGGCCCTGCCCGGCAAGTTGACCTTCACGGTCTTCCGCAATGGCGCGAAGGTGGGCCAGCACCAGATCGTGTTCACCGGCGATGACAACGCGCGGACCGCGACCACCAACGTCGACATGGTGGTGAAGCTGGGTCCCGTGCCCGTCTACAAGTACAAGCACACCGCGGTCGAAAAGTGGGCCGACGGCAAGTGGAGCAGCATCGACACCTCCACAAACGGCAACGGCAAGATTACCAAGGCCTCGGCGCGGCAGATGGGCGCCTATGTGCAGCTGACCGGCCCGACCGGCGCCGCGCGCGGCCCGGCCACCGCCCTGCCGCTCAGCCACTGGAACCAGGCCAACTTCGGTAAGCCGCTGTTCAATCAGCAGGAAGGCAAGATGCTGAAGGTCACCTGCACCCAGGCCGGTCCCGGTCACTGGCAGGTGCGCGGCGAGGCCGAGATCGACGACTTCTACGACTCGTCCGGCAACTGGCTGGCGCTCAAGGGCAAGCTCGAGGACGGCTCGCGGCTGGAATACAAGCGGGTCTGAGCCGTCGGATTGAGCGATATCAAGGCGCCCGTCGGCCGGGGTCGCAGGGTTGGCCCCTAACGAGGAGCCGAACATGCGTCGAATACGGATCGCAGGCCTTTGCGGAGCCCTTGCGGGCGTGCTGGCGAGCGCCGCCGCGGCCGCGCCGCCGGTGAGCGAGAGCTCTGAGGCCCAGTCGCTCGAGCTTGGCCGCCAGCTGGCGCAACGCAACTGCGGCATGTGCCACAGCCTGGCCGAACGGGGCGCCAGCGCCAATCCCGCCGCACCGCCGTTCCGCGACCTCTACCAGCGCATGGACGTCGACAGGCTGGGAGAGGGGCTCGCGCAAGGCATCCTGACCCAGCATCCGGCGATGCCGGAATTCCGCTTAAGACCCAACGAGCTTGTCGCCCTCGTCCGTTACCTGCGAGCCATGCAGTCCCGGCAGGCGACCGACGCCGGCGGGGCCGGGCCGAAGCCGGATCCCGCCGGCCGGGGCGCCTGACCTCTCGGCTACGGCAAGGAAACCGGCTGTTGCCGGCACGCCCTGGCCGTGCCTAACTCCTCGCATGTGCAACTGCCGCCGCTGGGCCTGAGCGCCCCCTGAGAGCCAGCCTCCGCCGGATAGCGCGGGGCTTTCACGTCCTTTGGCCGACGGTCACATCTCCATGAGTTTTTTTGGAAACGGCGCGATCAATCGCGTCAACCTGCACACCGGCATCCAGACCCTGGCGCAGAGTGCGGGCGGGGTTTTCGTGCTGGTCTATCTGCTCCAGGCCGGCGTGCCTCTGCCGCTGGTGTTGCTGACCCAGGCCGCGATGTCGGCGGTGCGGTTCGCGCTCCGCCCCCTCGTCGTGCCGCTGGCGCGCCGGATCGGCCTGCGGGGCGCCCTGATCGCCGGGACCGTGCTGGAGGCGGCGATCTTCCCGCTCCTGCCGCAGGTGCAGGGGCCGGACGTCTGGCTGGCGGCGGTGATCGTGGTCGGAGCGGTAGGAAGCGTCCTATACTGGACCAGCTATCACGCCTATTTCGCGGCGCTGGGCGACGCGGAGCACCGGGGCGGGCAGATCGGGGCGCGCGAGGCCCTGGCCGCCCTGGTCAACATCATCGCGCCGCTGGCGGGCGGATGGGCGCTGGCGACCCTGGGGCCCTTGCCCGCCTTCTGCGCGGTGGGCGTGATCCAGGCGTTGGCGGCCCTGCCTTTGCTGGGCGCGCCCGGGGTCCCGGTTCCGGACGCGGCGCCGGGGGGTAGCTTCCGCGCCGCAGCCTTCGCCTCAGCGATGATGGCGTCCGACGGGTGGTTCAGCGCCGGCTATCACTATGTCTGGCTGATCGCCCTGTTCGTCATCCTCGGGTCCGACTTCCAGGTCTATGGCGGCGCGCTGGCGCTGGCCGGGGTGGTGGGGGCCGCGGCGGGGCTGGCGGTGGGGCGGCTGATCGACCTGGGGCACGGTCGCCGGTCGACCTTGATCGTCTACGCCATCGGGATCGGGGTGGTCATCGCGCGGGCGTCCAGCCTCGGCGCCCCCTGGCTGGCGGTCGTCGCAAACGCCGCCGGTGCGGTGTTCGTGGGCCTCCAGGCGACCGTGATGATGACGCCCATCTACAATCTTCAGCAGCGCGCGCCCTGCCCCTTGCGGTTCAGCGTGGCGACCGAGGGCGGATGGGACCTGGGCGCGGCCTGCGCCTGCGGCCTGGCGGCCGCCCTGACGGCGGCGGGCCAGCCGCTGTCGGTCTCGATCCTGCTTGCCCTGCCCGGCGCGGCCGCCGCCGTCGCGCTGCTGTGGCGGGCCTATGGCATTGATCGACCCGCCCTCGCGGACGACTGAAAGCCCCGGCAAAACGAAGACGACTGCAAACCGTCCTTTCGAATCCGGGCGGGGGCTGCGATAAGACCGGGTGCAGGAACAGACCGACAAAGCGGGCGCCGGCGCCGAGGGCGACCTGGCCGAGCGCGAGGCCGCCTACGAGAAGTTCGTCTGGGATAACCTGAAGCGGAACTACCTCGGCAACTACCTGCACGGCATGCTGGGCATGACCGGTTTCCGGCTGGTCAACGCCCCCACCTTCCTGCCGGCCTATCTGTTTCAGATTTCGGGCTCCAACACCGTCGTGGGCCTGGGGCTGGCGCTGCAGCAGGTGGGTGGGATCATCTCGCCGATCTTTGCCGGCACCAAGGTCGAGCACCGCAAAAAGGTAATGCCGGCCGCCGTGCTGATGGGCAGCCTGGGCCGCCTCGCGATCCTGTGCATGGCCCTGGTCGGGTGGTTCGTGCCCAACATCGCGATCCCCGTCGACCTGCCGTTCACCGACCGGACGATGACGGTGCGGCCGCTGGTCTGGAGCCTGCTGTTCTTCATCTTCATGTTCGGCGTCTTCATGGGCGCCCAGCGGGTGGTCTTCAGCCTCCTGATGTCGAAGGTGATCCCGCTCGCTCGACGGGGCCGGTTGCAGGCCTGGCGCAACGCCACCGGCGGCGCGATCGCCGCGGTCCTGGCCTACTTCGCCGGGATCTGGTTCATCGAGCCGAACCTCCTCGGCAACGGCTACTCCACCACCTTCCTGTTCGGCTGCATCCTGACGACCCTCGGCCTCTGGGCCCTGCAGGTGATGCTGAAGGAGCCCGAGCCGCCGACCGTGCGAAGCCAGTCCCGGTTCCGCGACCGGCTGCGGGACTTCCCGCTGCTGATCAAGCAGGACAAGGCCTACGGCTGGTTCCTGATCGTGCAGATGGCGGCCACCTCGGCGCGGATGGCGACGCCGTTCTACATCCTCTACGTCGGTAAGATGGTCGGGGCGGATGGTGTGACCCTCGGCCTGCTCTCCTTCGCCTTCCTGGGCGCCGACACCGCCTCGAACCTGGTCTGGGGCTACCTCGGCGACAAGACCGGCTTCCGGCTGGTGCTGGTGCTCTCGATCATCGGCTGGACCGGCGCGACGGTGATGCTGCTCACCCTTCACGAGGTGCAATGGGTGTTCGCGGCCTTCGCGCTGCTGGGAGCCTCGCTGGCCGGATACATGTTGGCGGCCCAGACCATGATCCTGGAGTTCGGCTCCCGCGACGACTTGCCGATGCGCATCGCCGTCTCGGCAACGGCGGAGAGCACCACCGCCACGGCGGGCCCTCTGATCGGCGGCGTGGTGGCCGAATTCTACGGCTACACCACGGTCTTCGGCGCCTCACTGGGCTTCCTTGCCGTGGCCCTGATCATCCTGCTCCTTGCCGTGCAGGACCCCCGCC
>JANPKX010000079.1:0-1869 GCA_031426235.1 Alphaproteobacteria bacterium
AGCACAATGTCCGGCGCGCCGCCCAGCAGCTCGATCAGCAACGGCCCGCAAGCGGGGTCCGTGAAGTCCATCTGGATGATCTGGGCGGGCGGCAGCGGATCGACGGGCAGAAGATCGACGCCGACGATCTGGGTGACGCCGCGCTCGATGGCCAGCTGGGTCCACCCGCCAGGCGCCAGACCGAGATCGACCACCCGGGCGCCGGGCTTGAAGAAGCGGTGCTTGTCGTCGATCTCGCTGATCTTGAACACCGCACGGCTGCGATAGCCGAGTGCGCGGGCCTTGGCTGAGAACGGGTCATTGACCTGCCGCTCCAGCCACGCCTGCTGCGACGGCGTCCTTTGCTTCGCCGTCTTGAGGCGCGCGGGCTTGCCCCGGCCGCCCTCCTGCCCGCCTGTCGGCGGCTTGACCATGCGTTTGCGCGGCGGCGGGGGGTCGCTCACGTCGTGGCCCCCGGAACCGGCGCGCCGCGCGTGCGCCGCCGCTTGCGTCGGCGTCGCTGACCGCGTTCGGACATCAAGGACAGCAGGATACCCTCCCGCAGGCCGCGGTCGGCCACCCGCACCCGGCTGCACGGCCAGAGTTCCTGAACAGCCTGGAGGATTGCCGCGCCGGCGAGCACCAGGTCCGAACGGTCGGGTCCGATGCAGGGCTGAGCGGCCCGCTCGGCAGCATTCAGCGCCAGCAGGGCGCCGGCCGCGGCGTCGCAATCCCCGCGCGACATCCAAATCCCATCGACGCGGTTGCGGTCGTAGCGGGGGAGGCGCAGGTGCATCCCGGCCAGGCTGGTGATGGCCCCCGAAGTCCCGACAAGATGCGCCCGGTCCGCCTCGAAGACCGGATGCAGGGGATCGGCCCGCCGGAAGGCGGCGATTTCGGCCTTCACATGATCGACCATGTCGCGGAACCAGCCTTCGGTCGCTGTCTCGCCCTCAGGAAAGCGCTCAGCAAGGGTCACGACGCCGATCTGGACCGACATCCACGCGCGTACGGGCGGCGATACGCCCGGCGTGGCCGACTTGAGGTCGACCCACGACAGTTCCGTCGATCCGCCCCCGACGTCCACGACGAGAGCGGCGTCATAGCTGTAATCCAGCAGGTTGAGGCATCCGGCAACCGAGAGCCGCGCCTCCTCCTGGGGACTGATCACCTGCAGGCGAACCCCCGTCTCGTTGGCGACGCGGTTGACGAAGGCCTGGCCGTTGAGCGCGATCCGGCAGGCCTGGGTGGCAATGGCGCGGAACTTGACCACCTGCCGACGCCGGACCTTCTCGCCGCTCACCTTGAGCGCGGCCATCGCGCGAGCCATTGCCTCGTCGGACAACTTGCCGCTCTGGGAGAGGCCCTCACCCAGGCGGACAATGCGGGAATAGGCCTCCACGACGCGGAACCCGCTTCCGACCGGCGTAGCGATCAGCAGTCGGCAGTTGTTGGTCCCCAGGTCGAGGGCCGCGTAGCAGGGCGTCTCGCCTATCGATCGATCCCGACCGCGCGACGGCGGCCTGGGCGCCTGCAGCGCCTCACTCATGGACTCCACCCGTCCTACGCAGGCGCACTCACATCGGGCGCGCCTCATTTCACGGCGACTGTAGCAAGCCCGGCCTGTCGCTGAAAGACGAGCCTTGTGCGCGGCGCAGGCGCCACTACGTTCACCTTCCAGTCAGCATGAGGGATATAGGTTCGCGCAATGAGCACGCGACTCGCCAAGTTCACCATCGGCCAGATCGTCCGCCACCGCGTGTATCCGTTCCGGGGCGTGATCTTCGACGTTGATCCGACCTTCTCGAACACCGAGGAGTACTGGCTGTCGATCCCGGAACATATCCGACCGCACAAGGAACAGCCGTTCTATCACCTGTTGGCCGAGAA
>JANPKX010000080.1:0-6166 GCA_031426235.1 Alphaproteobacteria bacterium
CGCCACAGGAGGCGGTAGAGCAGCGCGAACCGCTCGTCGGAACGGTTGAGGATGGCCTTCGCCGCCAGTTCCATGAAGACCTTCGGCGCGGAGAAACCGCGTCGTCCCGCCAGCGGCGCCGGCGGCGCAGCCGGTGAAGCCTCGAACAGCCCGTCCTGACCCTCGACCGTCCACATCACCGTCTCGGGGGCGACGCCGCCCAATCGCAGCCCCCGCGCGGCCTCGCGCCAGCCGATGTAATCGATTTCACTGGCCAGCCGAATGACATGCATCAGAACAGGTCGAGCTGGGTCGGCGGCGGAACGAGCCGCGCGCGCAGGTCCGCCCGGTCGGTCAGGGCGCCGGGGCGCCAATCGGTGGTGATGATGAAGGGCCTCAGCTTGTCCACGCTCCGGGTCAGGCGGCGAACGTCGTCAAGCCTGATGGCCCGGATGCGCCGTTGGCTTAGAATGCTGCCCACCGATCGCACGCCAAGCCCTGGCACCCGCAGCAGGCGCTCGCGGTCGGCGGTGTTCAAATCGACGGGAAAATCGCCCCGGTTGCGCAGCGCCCACCCCAATTTAGGATCGACAGCGAGGTCAAGGTCTTCGGTCTCGCCAATGATCTCGTCGCGCTTGAACCCGTAAAACCGCATCAGCCAGTCAGCCTGGTAGAGCCGATGCTCGCGGATCAGCGGGGGCCGGGCCAGCGGCAACCGCGCCGTGGCGTCCGGGATTGGCGAAAAGGCCGAATAGTAGACCCGCCGCAGGCCATAGGCGCCGTAGAGGCTCTCGCTGCGCTTCAGGATCTCGCCGTCCGGCGCGCCGTCGGCGCCGACGATCATCTGAGTGGATTGGCCGGCCGGGGCGAACTTCGGCGGCTTGGCCTTGCTCTTGCGGTCCTTGGCCGCCTCGCCGGACAGCCGCACCGCGCCCATAGCCTTCTTGATGGTCGCGACGTCCTTTTCGGGCGCCAAACGCTCCAGGCTGTCGTCGCGCGGCAGCTCGATGTTGATCGAGACGCGGTCGGCGTAATGGCCGGCCTCGGTCACCAGGGCCGGCGAGGCGTCGGGGTTCAGCTTCAGGTGGATGTAGCCGCGGAACTGGTGCGTCTCACGCAGCGACCGGGCCACCCGCACCATTTCCTCCATGGTGTAGTCGGCGCTGCGGATGATTCCGGACGAGAGGAACAGGCCCTCGATGTAGTTCCGGCGGTAGAAGCCGAGCGTCAGGTCGACGACCTCCTCGACGCTGAACCGGGCGCGCGGCGTGTTGGACGAGACGCGGTTCACGCAGTAGGCGCAGTCGTAGACGCAGAAGTTGGTCAGCAGGATCTTGAGCAGGCTGATGCAGCGCCCGTCCGGCGCATAGGCGTGGCTATGCCCATGCCCTCGGTCGAGCCGATGCCCTTGGTGCCACTGGAGTCCCGCTTGCTGGTCCCGGACGAGGCGCAGGACGCATCGTATTTGGCCGCATCGGAGAGGATTTCGAGCTTGCGCTTCAGAGTCAGGACGGCCATTGGCCAGACTTAGTGTTCTAGGTTTGTTCAGGCAAGCTAAGCCATGGGCAATTGTGCTTGTACGTCCGTTCGATCACCGCCGCCGCGCCGACAGCAGGTCCGACCAACGCCACTGTCCGGAGCCAACGACCAGGCGCTGGGCGCCGGGCGCATCGCCCAGCGACAACACGATCAGGCCGCGCTGGGGGGCGTTGCGGCAGGCTTCGGGGGCGAAGCCAACCTCCCACAGGATCGCTTCGCGAACGGCGGCCAGACCCGCGCCCTCCTGAGCGCCGTGCCGCACCCAGGCGCCGTTCCAGATGCGGATCGCCTGGCCCGGCCGAGCCTCGGCCACCGCGGCGCGGACCAGGCGGTCCTTACGCAGGGCGCCCTGAAGTCGCCGCGCCATGTCGCAGCCCCGGCCGTCGCCGGACCCGGAGCCCGCCGTGCCTGCGCCCGCCAGCTCGCCATCGCTGACCTCGGCGAAACCCTGGGACGACGCCCCAGGCCCGGCCGGGATCGGGGTGACGTCCGGGGGTGCGGGCGCCCGCGCCGGCCGCGCCTTGATACTGGGCCGGGGCGGCGGCTTGGGCGGCTTTGGCGCCACGGCAGCCTTGGGTGCCGCCGCGGGTGCGTCGGAGGGCTGGGGCGGCTCCACGACCGGGGGGGGCGGCGGCGGCGGGGGGGTCACCAGCGCCACGACCATTGGCGGGCGCTCCGCCGGCGCAGGCGGGTCGACAGGCTGAGCGCCGACCAGGACCGCGACCAGCGCCACATGTCCAAGTCCGCTCAGCGACGCCGTGATCACACGCCGCCGCCTCGCGCGCCCACGTTCGCCGCCAGACACGACGAACCGTATCCCGTCGTCAGCTCAGGACGATCAGCACCACGCGGCGGTTCTGCTGACGGCCGTCGCGATCCTCATTGGGCGCGACGGGCGCGTCGGGGCCGTACGAGATCGTGCCGATCCGGTTCAGGGCGATGCCATGCTGGTTGAGGTAGCGGCGCACCGACTCGGCGCGCTCCTCGCCAAGCCGGTAGTTGTGGTCCTTCGGCCCAGTCGCGTCGGTGTGGCCCTGAACCTCAACGTAGACGTTCCGGTTCTCGGTCTTCAACTTCTCGATGAAGGCGTCCAGCCGCGACTGCGCCTCGGGCGACAGGGTCGCCTGGTCGACGGGGAACTTCATGCTGTCGTCGGAGAGGACTTCCGAAAACAGGAACTTGCCTTCCGCCAGCTTGCCGGCCGCCGTGGCGCGGTCCAGGGCATCCTTGGCCGTCCCCTCGACAGTGGTCACGCGCCCGGTCACCACGTCGACGCGGCTCCCCACGACGGCGACGTTCTCGCGGACGAACTTCTTGGTGGCGCAGCCGCCAAGCCCGGTCACGCTCAGGGCCAAGGCCCCCAGAATGATCGCATTCTTGAAATGAACCTTCGATCCAGGCTGGATCATGCAAATCTCCGTTCGGTTGGTTCCCCCCGACCGATACGCAACACTTGCATTCATGTTTCAGGACTGAAAAAGGCCGTTTTCAGGCACGGCTTGACCGTGACCCGCCGGCCATCCGCGGAGAGCGTCGCTAGCGCTTGCGGTAGACCGGGCGCTGCCCGCCGCCGACGCGGGGTGTTGCATCGCGGTGACGGAAGGTGATCCGGCCGCGGTCCATGTCGTAAGGGGTCATCTCGACGGTGACCTTGTCGCCCACCATGGAGCGGATACGGTTTTTCTTCATCTTGCCGGCCGTGTAGGCCAGAATTTCGTGGTCGTTCTCCAGGCGCACGCGGAAGCGGCCCTCGGGAAGCAGTTCGGTGATCAGGCCGTCGAACTCAACGAGCTCTTCTTTCGCCATGCAGCAGGTCCTTTCTGGGAGTCCGTATAGCGCAACCCGGTGCGGTTGAACCACGGCAAAACGGGCCGGCTCAAGAGCCGGCCCGTTGGCGTTTGCGAGGGCGGCCGAAGCCGCCCGTGCTCAACTAGACAGCCTGAAGCTGGCCGGCCGAGGTCTTGCCGCTACGCTGATCGCGCTCGAGCTCGTAAGAGATCTTCTGGCCTTCGTTCAGAGAGCCCAGACCCGCACGTTCGACGGCCGAGATGTGAACGAAGACGTCATTGCCGCCCTCGTCCGGTTGGATGAAGCCGAAGCCCTTGGTTCCGTTGAACCATTTCACGGTGCCGGTGGCCATTTGGTAGGTCCCCTTTCGGGATTGGATATTCACGCCGGCCTCGTGCCGGCGAGATCAAGATTTCGAAACGGATCCTGGGGACTCAAGAGCTCAATCCGAAGAGAGAACGCGGAGAGCGTCGGTCCAAATCGATAGTCGACCCCCTGAATATAGCGTTTTACGCGGGCCGGGGCAATCGACATGGCGCCCTTACCCAGGAAAGCTTTCCGGCAAGCCCGTCCGACGGCATCTGTGCAGCCGGGCGAGGGACCGCTAGAGTGCCTGCGTCGGGGGGCCTGGGGGAGTTATGCGGCGGCACGCTTGTTTGTCCGGAGCGGCGGCTTTGTCCGGAGCGGCGGCCTCGTCCGGACCCATGGCGACATGACCGCCGTCACGCCCCACGCCCCGCCGGCGCAGGCGGTGGCCAAGGCGACGGACTCCGGCCGCGCGCTCTACTGGCGCCTCATCGTCATCTACATGCTCGCGACGGGGACCGCGGTTTCCGTCTCCATGGGGCTGGGCCTGCTGGGCCTGGAGTTCACAGCCCGTCAATGGCTGCTGTTCTGGCTGTGCGTACCGTTCGCCACGGCCTTCTTCACCACCATCGACTTCCTGGTGATCCGCCAGCACGTGCAGCCGCTCTCACCGGTGCTGAGCGCGCTGGACCGCGGCGAGACGCCAGACGCCTCGGCCCTGGGCGCCGCGGTTGTTCGGGCGCTGAACCTGCCGCAGATCTCGGCCGTCCGGGTGATCTTGGTCCACGGCCCCATGGCGACGCTGTCGCTCTGCGGGGCGGTCTTCACGATCAACACCTTCTTCGACGGCGGGATCGCCATGTGGCAGTTCATCGCCCTGGCCACGCTGATCTTCGTCTTCGCCTCGCCGGCGCACGCGATCTTCGAGTTCTTCGCGGTCAGTCGCGAGGTCGAGCCTCACGTCAAGCGGCTGACGCGCGCCCTGGACGGACCGATTCCGCCGGCTGAGCAGGCCAGGCTGATGTCGGTTCCGCTGAGCAACAAACTGCTGTTCCTGGCCATCTTCGTCTGCTCGCTGCCGCTGATCTTCAGCGCGCTGTCCTTCATGTACAAGTTCGACCGCATGCTCAGCCAGCACGGCTTCGCCGTGCCTCAGGGTGAACTGTTCGCGCTCTACATCTGGGCCAGCGGCGTGGTTGCAGTGTGCGTGATCGGCGCCGTTTCCATGGCCGTGTTGACGTCTCGCGAGGTGTCGCGCTCGGCGGCGCGGCTGATCGCCGCCATGCGGACGGTCGAGAGCGGCCGACTGGACGAGGCTGAACTCGATGTCCTGACCACCGACGAATACGCGGACATCAATCGCGGCTTCGGCCTGATGCTGAACAGCCTGCGCGAGGAACAGCAGATCCTGGAGGTCACCCAGGATCTCGCCGGCGAGCTGCTGCTGGAGGTGCTGATCGCGCGGATCATGGCCGCGACCACGCGGCTGCTCGACGCCGAGCGGGCCTCACTGTTCGTCTACGACGACAAGACCGACGAGCTGTTCAGCCTCTATGCGGACGGCATGGAAACTCGCCAGATCCGCATCCCCACCGATCGCGGCATCGCCGGCGCGGTGTTCACCACGGGCAAGATCGAGAACATTACCGACCCCTACGCCGACCTGCGCTTCAACCGGGAGGTGGACCTGCGCTCGGGGTTCGTGACCCGCAGCATCCTGTGCGTGCCGATCACCAACAAGGCCGGCGCCCGGATCGGCGTAGCCCAGGCGCTCAACAAGATCTCGCCCGGCAGGGAGGCGGGCGTCTTCACCGGCCGCGATGAGGCCCGCCTCAAGGCCTTCGCCGCCCAGGTCGCCGTGAGCCTGGAAAACGCCCGGCTGTTCGACGACGTGCTGTCGATGAAGAACTACAACGAGAGCATCCTGAAGAGCACCTCCAACGGCATCGTGACCCTGGACGTCGGGATGAAGGTCGTCACCGCGAACGACGCGGCCGAGGCGCTGATGGGGCTCAGCCGCGAGGCGATGATCGGCCAGGCCGCGGTCGCCCTGTTCGCCGGGCCCAATGCCTGGATCGCCGAGAGCCTGGCCAAGACCGAGGCGACCGGGGAGACCGCCCTGGCCGTCGACGCTGAACTGGAGCGCACAGACGGGGGCAAGGCCTCGATCAACCTGACCACCATGCCGCTGATCGACGCCACCGAGGCCCAGATCGGCTCCATGCTGGTGCTGGAAGACATCACCGAGGAGAAGCGCGTCCGCTCGACGATGAGCCGCTACATGTCCAAGGAGATCGCCGACCAGCTGCTGTCCGAGGGCGACCTTCAACTTGGAGGCAAGGAGCAGAAGGTCACCGTGATGTTCTCCGACGTCCGGCGGTTCACCTCCATCTCCGAGGCGATCGGGCCACGCGAGACCGTCTCGCTGCTGAACGAGTATTTCACCGAGATGGTCGACGAGATCTTCCTGCACGGCGGCATTCTCGACAAATACATGGGCGACGGCATCATGGCCCTGTTCGGCGCGCCGCTGGTGGGCGCGACCGACGCGGAC
>JANPKX010000081.1:0-4016 GCA_031426235.1 Alphaproteobacteria bacterium
GCGCTCGCTCAGCCTCCGGAACGAGCCGATCAGCGGATCGAAGGCCCTGCCCTGGCCTGCCGGGGCTACGGTCACGAACTGATAGGCCCGGTCTGGGCTCGGCGCATAGGCGGCCACCGAAACGTCCACGATCCCGCCAGAGGCCTGGGCGCGCGCCGGCAGGACGACGGTCTCGATCCCGTTGATCGTGGTGCGAAGGGGCCGGTCGGCCTGAGCCGGGGCCTGCCCCACCGTCGCGCGCAGCACCTGATCGGCATAGTCCTCGAGGCGCGCGTTCGCGAGCCGTCCTGCCGAAAATTCCGCCCGCAGGCCTGACGGACTAGAGATCCGCACCGCCGCCGGCCCGTTGGTGAGGGTGAACCCGCGCGGCGCATCAAAGGCAATGCGCAGATCGGGATGCTGGAAGCTGGTTCCGCGGATCACCCCCTGCGCCGCATCCTCGCCGTAGAGCAGGCCGTCGAGCGCGGCCAGGTAGGGTCCCTCATTCAACAACGAACCAGGCTGGGGCGTCAGACCGCCGGCCTGCCGCTGCGCCCGGGTGATCCGATCGGTCGTCAGCGGATGCGTCCGCGCCCACACCGGCATGACCTTGTGCGTGTCCACGCCTTGCGCCCTAGCCGAGAACTGATCGTCGCGCTGCAGGGCGTCCAGCACCCGCGACATCCCGCCGACGTCATAGCCGGCGACCGGAAGGTAGCGCAGGGCCAGCGTGTCGGCCTCGTACTCCTGGGTCCGCGAGTAGCTGAGGATGCTCACCTGGGCCACCTGGCCGGCCAACTGGCCCAAGGTATCCGATTTGGCGACCGCGCCGACCAGGACGGCCGCCAGGCCGCCCAGCGCCTGTCGGTTACGCTGCCGGGTCGCATGCTTGGCGGCGACGTGGCCCAGTTCGTGACCGAGAACAGCCGCCAGCTCCGCCTCAGAGTTCATCAGGCTGAGCAGGCCGCGGGTAACGTAGACGTAGCAGCCGGGTGGCGCGGTGAAGGCGTTCACAACCTCGGAATTGACCACGGTAAAGGTGCAGCGGTTCGGCATACCCGCAGCCCGGGCCATCTGTTCGCCGATACGGGCGACATAGGCGCTCTGAGACCCATCGTAGAGGCCCCCTACGCTGGCCAGGATCTGCGCCTGCTGCGTCTGTTCGGATGAGGGCCGCGACGTCTGCGCCGCCGCCGCCGTGGCGCCCAGCAGGGCGATCGCGGCCAGGATGGCGGAAGGCACGCGTGATTTGGTCGTCATCTTTGATCTCGCTTGTTTCGCCGCCGCGCCGCCCAGGCTGCGCGAAGCTGCACCACCCGGCGCTGCCCGTCGAGTAGACGGGTAGGCGTAATGCGAAGCTTGGGCAGGCGTTCCCGGTCTGGGGCGCGAGGATGGGCCAGACCGGACGGATCTGGCCTTGTCCGCAAAACCCGCTGAGAGCATGTGTGGCGGCATGGCCGCCGCCCAACCTACGCCCGCGCAACTGGCTGAAAGCCTGCTGGCCTTCTGGGCGGATGCCGGCGTCGACGCTCTGTTGCTCGACGAGGCCGTGGACCGCATCGCTGCGGGACAGATCGCGCCGCCGCCGCGCGCCCTGCCGCCCGCCGCTGCGCCTCGGGGCCGGATAGAACCGGCCCGCGCCGATTCCTCTGCCGCGACGGCCACGGCGCATAAAGCCGCCGCTGAGGCGGGCGACCTTCAGGCCCTGGTCGCCGCGATCGCCGCGTTCGAGGGCTGTCCGCTGCGCTATGACGGCGCCGCCTCGCAGGCCGTGGTCTGGCGCGGCGATCCTAACGCGCCGCTGATGATCATCGGCGAGGGTCCGGGCGCCGATGAAGACGCCCAGGGCGCCCCTTTTGTAGGCAAAGCCGGAAAAATGCTGGACCGGATGCTGGCCGCCGCGGGCCTGGAGGGACGGGCTTTCGTGACCAACACGGTGTTCTGGCGACCCCCCGGAAACCGCACGCCAACCGCCGCTGAGCAGGCTGTCTGCGCGCCGTTCCTGGAGCGGATGATCGCGCTGATTCAGCCGCGGCTACTGCTGCTGGTTGGCGGCGCTTCGGCCAAATCCCTCCTGCGCACCGAGGAGGGGATCATGAAGCTGCGTGGACGGTGGGCGGAGTGGACGTCGAGCGATGGCGACCTCACGCGCCCGGCTCTGCCGACCCTGCATCCCGCCTTCCTGCTGCGCCAGCCGGCGGCCAAACGGGACGCCTGGCGCGATATGATGACGCTCGCCGAAAGACTTGATCGACCGGACGCACCTCTCTAAGCGTCACGGCTGGGACTTAGGAAAAGGGATCCGCGTTCCGCCTTGGCTCGCCGGGGTGTGCGTGGAGAAGACCGCATGACGCTCAAAAAGCGCCTGCGCGTCGGGGTGTTCTCCCTCGTCGCCGCCGCCTCGCTCGCCAGCGTTTTGGCGCCTGGCTCGGCTCTGGCCGGCGCGCCAGGGCTTCCGGAGAAGGTCCTTTCCGAGACCGACGCCCGCGCCTACGCCCAGGCCTTCGACGCCATCGATCAGGGCGACTTCCTCGGCGCCGAACTGCAAGCCGCCGAGATCCAGGACAAGGCGCTCAGCGGGTACCTTTCGTTCCGGGCCCTGATGCACCCGACGGCCCACAAGGCCAGTTTCGACGAACTCAGCGCCTGGCTGGGCAAGTTTCGCGACCTGCCGCTGGCCGACAAGATCTTCTCGTTGGCGGCCAAGCGCAAACCCGTTGCCGACGCCGTCCTGCCTGTGCCTGAGGTGGTGACCGCCGACGCCGCGCGCAGCGAGATCACGAAGCCGGCGCGTGAGGCCTTCTACTCCGGCGACGCGCGGACCGCTTTCACCCTGGCGGTCGGCGTTGGCGAGCGCTGGATCGCCGGGCTGTCCGCTTGGCGTCTAGGCGACTACGGCCAGGCGCACGACTATTTCGCGCAGCTTGCCCATGACTCGGAAGAGGACCCCTGGTTACGCGCTGCGGGCGCTTACTGGGCCGCTCGAGCAGCGGTCGCGACCGGCGATCAGGGCGCAGCGCGGGCTTTCCTCAATCTTGCAGCCCAGGCGCCCCACACCTTCTACGGGATGATCGCCGAGCGCCAGATCCGGCTTGTGGGCGCCCAGGCCGAGACGGGGCAGATCGTGCTGGCGGCGTTTCGGACGCCCGAGCCCTCGCCGCAGGAGCAGCGGGGACAGCTGGTTCGGAACGATCCCCGCGCCCACCGCGCGGCCGCGCTGGTGCAACTTGGACGGATGGAAGATGCGCGGCAGGAACTGCGCGCCGGCCTGGCCCTGGCCCGCACGGCGCGCGATCGCGTTAGCTGGAGGGACCTCCTGGTCGCTCTGACCCCGCCGGGCGCGGGGCCACAACGCGCCGCGTCCTTCACCGAGTACCAGACCCCGCCCCTTGAGCCCAAGGCGGGTTTCACGGTCGACAAGGCGCTGGTCTACGCCATCGTGCGCCAGGAAAGCGCCTTCAACCCCCGGGCGGTCAGCCATGCCGGCGCGCTGGGGTTGATGCAGATAATCCCTGCTTCAGCCACCCTCGCCACCGGCGACCCGGTGTATCGTCGTAAGCCGAAGGTGCTGTTCGATCCCTCGGTAAACCTCAGCGCGGGGCAGGCCTATCTGACGTGGCTGATGGATCGGGGCGTGGGCGGCGACATCCTGCGCACGGTCGCGGCCTACAACGCCGGCCCGGGCGCCGTGCTGAAGACGACGGCGATGGTGGGCGAGGACGACCCCCTGCTATTGATCGAGTGCCTCCCGGCGCTTGAGACCCGCAACTACGTCGAGAAGGTGATGACCGCCTACTGGACCTACAAGCGGATGTTCGGCGAGGAAACGCACACCCTCGACGCCCTGGCCGGCGGGGCTCGACGCATCGACGCGCGGCTGGACCTACCCCGTCCGGCGCCCGCCCAGCCGCAGGTCGCGGCGGAGCCGTTTGAGATCGGCCGCGCCGACATTCAACAGGCGATCTCGTTCGACTAACAGTCCAAACGGGCGCGGCGCAAAGAGGCCGCGTTCCGACCAGCCTGGCGTCACCGCGGCC
>JANPKX010000082.1:0-1618 GCA_031426235.1 Alphaproteobacteria bacterium
GCAAGAAGATCGCCGAAGGCCGCCCGCGCGAACTCATCGCCCAGCACCTGGAGCCAGACGTGGTGGAAGTCTTCGGCGTGGGCGCCGTGGCCCTGGCCGAAGATGCCGCGCTGCGCCCCCTGGCGGCGCGCGTGGAGGTCAGCGGCGAAACGGTGTTCTTCTACACCCAGAACGCCCAGCCCCTGCTGCACGCGCTGGGCGCACACCCACACCTGCGCACACTGCACCGGCCTGCCAATCTGGAGGACCTGTTCCTCAAGCTCACAGGGCGCCAGATCCGCGAGGACGGTTGAACAGAATCAGGCCTTGAGCGGTTTCACCTTGCTGGCGGCCAGCTTGGCGTTGTCGCGCGCGGTGTGCACGTCCGCCGCGCGGGCCAGGGCCACGCCCATGCGGCGGCGCACGAAGCTTTCCGGCTTGCCGAACAGGCGCAGGTCCGCGCCGGGCACCGCCAAGGCCTCGGCGACGCCGTCGAACGCGATCCCCTCGGCGTCCATGCCGCCATAGATCACCGCGCTGGCGCCGGGCTCACGCAGGCTGACGTCTGTCGGCAGGCCCAGGATAGCGCGGGCGTGGAGGGCGAACTCGCTCTGGTGCTGGGTCGCCAGGGTCACGAGGCCGGTGTCGTGCGGACGCGGGCTAACCTCGGAGAACCAGACCTCGTCGCCCTTCACGAACAACTCAACGCCGAACAGGCCGAGACCGCCCAGCGACGCCGTCACCTGGCTGGCGATCTCGCGCGATCGGGCCAGGGCGGCGGGCGTCATGGCCTGGGGCTGCCAGCTCTCCACATAATCGCCCTTCACCTGCCGGTGCCCGATGGGCGCGCAGAAGCTGGTCTCGACCTGACCGTCCTTGAGGCTGCGGACGGTGAGCAAGGTGATCTCGAAATCGAACGCCACGCGACCCTCGACGATCACCCGCGCCTGTTCGACCCGTCCGGACTCCAGCGCATAGCGCCACGCCGCCGAGACCTGATCGGGCGTCTCCACATAGCTCTGGCCCTTGCCGGACGAGCTCATCACCGGCTTGACGAAGCACGGGAAGCCGACGGCCGAAGCGCCCGATGCGAGCTCGGCTTGTGTGGAGGCGAACGCATAGGCGCTCGTGGGCAGCCCAAGTTCCTCGGCCGCCAGCCTGCGGATGCCCTCGCGGTTCATGGTCAGCTGGGCGGCGCGGGCGGTCGGGATCACGGTCGCGAGCCCATCCGCCTCGATCCGTGCCAACTCATCGGTCGCAATGGCCTCGATCTCCGGCACGATCAGGTGCGGGCGCTCGGACTCGACGATCGCCCGCAAGGCCGCACCGTCGGTCATGGCCAGCACATGTTTGCGGTGCGCCACCTGCATGGCCGGCGCGTCCGCATAGCGGTCGCAGGCGATCACCTCGCACCCCAGCCGCTGCAGCTCGATCGCCACCTCCTTGCCGAGCTCGCCGGAGCCCAGCAGCATCACGCGGACGGCGGTTGGCGAAAGGGGCGTGCCGAGGCGCATCGCCTAACCCCGCTCATCCCGGCGAATGCCGGGATCCAGATCCCCGTTCGCTGGGGTGGGTTGGAAGGACGCAGAAGCCTTGGAGCCAACCGCTCGGCCATCCCATCTGGGTCCCGGCATTCGCC
>JANPKX010000083.1:0-3810 GCA_031426235.1 Alphaproteobacteria bacterium
GTACTCGCCGCAGAGCGTGACCAACACCAGCCAGGTCTCCGACGACCCCTGCGCCCAGAACTCGACGGCTCCGGCCTCGCGGGAGGCCTGCGCCCGCACCGGCGTGACCGCCGCGCAGTTCGGCGTCATTCCGCAGTGCCCCGCGCAACAGTGCGCCGTGCTGACCGGGGGCAATCCGCTGCTGGGTCCGGAACGGGCCAACACCTTCACGGTGGGCTTTACCACCCGCCCCCGTTGGGTTTCGGGTCTCACGGCCAGCGTCGACTACTTCCACATCGACCTGAAGAACACGATCGGCGCGATCCCGCTGGGCGTGGTCCTGCAGCGCTGCCTCACCACCGGCGAGGCTAGTTTCTGCAGCCAGATCGTCCGCAACCCGGTCAACGGCACCCTGTTCGGCACCACCGCCGCGGCGGGCGGCTTCATCCGCGGCACGGGCGTCAACATCGGTTCGGGCGTGACCTCGGGCATCGACGTGCAGACGGCCTACAACGTGCCGCTGTCCGACTGGGGCTTCGACAGCATCGGCGGCATCTCGTTCGAGCTGACCGGGTCGTACCTGCTGAAGTCGACCACCGTGCCGCTGCCGGGCGACGATGCGTTCGACTGCACCGGCCTCTTTGGCCCGCAGTGCGGCAGCACGGTCAACCCGCGCTGGCGCCATACCCTGCGGCTCAACTGGGCGACGCCGTGGAAGGATCTGCTGCTGTCCGCCGCCTGGCGCTACATCGGCGAGAGCAAGTACGAGGTCGACACCAACGAGCCCAGCATCGGATCCGGCACGGTCAACGCTTTCAACCACACTCTGCCGGAACGCAGCTACGTGGACCTGGCGGGGATCTGGAAGGTGAGCGACATGTTCACCCTGCGCGCCGGGGTCAACAACGTGCTGGACCAGGACCCGCCGTTGATCAACTCCGCGATCGTCGGCTCGGGCCTGCCGAACACCTACCCGAGCTACGACCTGCTGGGCCGCAAGCTGTTTGTGGGCTTCACCGCGAACTTCTAAGTCCTGGCCAGAAAGGAGGCCGGCATTGCATCGCCGGCCTCCCTATCGCTCGCAAGGGCGGCAGAAGTTGACAAGACCTTGCCGTGAACGCAGCGAGAGCGGCATTCTGTGACCAGAATGCGACACTCCGGCGCCCAAACTGTTGCCGGACCCTAATCGGCGTTGACCGTCAGTCGGGTCGCCTCGTAACTCCACCCTAACCGGGAACAACGTTCCTGGGACCGATCTCTTTTCGTGGGGAAGCGGCCGTCCTGGGAGGACGGATTCGCTGGAGGATCCTGAAACATGGCAGTTCAATCGAAGCGGGAGCGCCTGCTGGCGTCTTCCATGATTTGCGGCGTGGCCCTTCTGGGCTTTGCGGCGCCGGCGTTCGCCCAGGCGAGCGGTTCGGAGGTCGAGGAAGTCGTCGTCACCGGCTCGCGCATCCCGCAGCCGAACCTGACGAGCATCAGCCCGATCCAGGTGGTCGGCGCGCAGGAGGTCACGCTGGGCGGGCGCCCCGAGACCATCGACATCCTGAACCAACTGCCGCAGGTCAACCAGAACGCGGTCAGCAGCCTCTCCAGCACGTCCAACCCGCTGTCGGGCCCCGGCGGCGTGGCAACCCTCGACCTGCGGGGCCTCGGCCAGCAGCGGACGCTGGTCCTGATCGACGGCCGCCGCCTCGGCATTGGCGACCCCGACACCGGCAACCCGAACGCCTCGCCCGACATCAACCAGATCCCGTCGCAGCTGATCGAGAACATCGAAGTCCTGACCGGCGGCGCCTCGGCGGCCTACGGTTCGGACGCCATCGCCGGCGTCGTGAACTTCAAGATGAAGCGCAACTTCGAAGGCGTGCAGATGGACGCCCAGTTCGGTGTCTACCAGCACGACCAGCACAACGAGTTCGTGCAGGGCCTGCTGCAGCGCAACGCGCCGCGGATCAACATCCCGAAGGACGCCTGGGACGGCAAGTCGCGCGACTTCAGCCTGGTGTTCGGCGTCAACGCGCCTGATGACCGCGGCAACATCACCGTGTTCGCCACCTACCATGACCAGGAGCCGGTTGAGCAGTATCGCCGCGACTACTCGTCCTGCCAGGTGCTGGCCACGGCCGCCGGCGTCGCCCGCTGCGGCGGCTCCAGCAACTCCAACATCTTCTATCTGGCCAATGGCACCGGCGGCCAGTTCGCGGTGACCGGCAATACGTTCGCGCCCTACAACGTGAACGGTGCGACGTCGCCGCCGCCGCGTTTCAACTCGAACGACTATGCGTATCTGCTGCAGCAGAACACCCGCTACACGGCTGGTTTCTTTGCGCGCTACGAGGTCAACGAGCACGCCGAGGTCTATTCCGACTTCAACTTCATGAACAGCCGCTCGAACGTCCAGATCGCGCCGACCGGCCTGTTCCAGGGCAGCGGCGCCACCCCCAGTGGCGGCTTCCTGGTCAACTGCAACAACCCCTTCCTGAGCGCGCAGCAGCGCGGGGCGATTTCCTGCTCGGCCGCTGACATCACGTCGGGCGCGACCAAGGACCTCTACATCGGACGCCGCAACATCGAGGGCGGTGGCCGGAACTCGTTCTACGAGCACACCAACTATCGCGGCGTCGCCGGTGTTCGCGGCACGATCGTCGACTCGTGGAAGTACGATGTTTACGGTTCGTACTACTACACCAGCCTCAACAAGGCCTCGCAGAACTATCTGGCGATCTCGAAGATCCAGAACTCGCTGCTGGTCGGCGGCACCGCCGCCAACCCTGTATGCCTCTCCGGCGGCAGCTGCGTGCCCTACAACATCTTCCAGGATGGCGGCGTCACGCCGGCCGCCCTGGCCTACCTGGATGTGACCGGCACCAACCGCGGCGCCACCGACGAGCGGATCCTGGAAGCCAGCGTCACCGGCAACCTGGGCGACTACGGCTTCACCTCGCCCTACGCCAAGGACGGCGTCGGCATCGCCTTCGGCATCCAGAACCGCCGCGATCACCTGGAGTTCGCGCCCGACGTTGCAACGGCCAGCGGTGACCTTTCCGGCGCCGGCGGCGCCTCGGTCAGCGTCGACAACAGCATCTCGGTGACCGAGGGCTTCGGTGAAATCCGCGTTCCGCTGGTTCAGGACATGCCGTTCGCCAAGGAACTGTCGGTCGACGCCGGCTACCGGTACTCCGACTACTCCACGGGCATCACGGCCGACACCTACAAGGTCGGTCTGCAGTGGGCGCCGACCTCGGACATCCGCTTCCGCGGTTCGTACCAGCAGGCCATCCGCGCGCCGAGCATCCTGGAGCTCTACACGCCCCAGACGGTGACCAACACCAGCCAGGTCGGCGTCGACCCCTGCTCGCCCGTCGCCGGCGCCCCGGCCACCGCCACCCTGGCCCAGTGCCAGCGGACCGGCGTGACCGCGGCCCAGTACGGCAACGGCAGCACCACGAACACGATCGTTCAGTGCCCGGCGGGCCAGTGCGCCACCCTCACGGGCGGCAACCCGTCACTGAACGCGGAGAAGGCGAAGACCCTGTCGCTGGGCTTCACCCTGACGCCCTCGTTCATCGACGGTCTCGTGGCCAGCCTCGACTACTATCGCATCAAGCAAACCGGCACGATCGGCTCCGTGCCGCTCGGCATCACGCTCAACAAGTGCCTGAACACCGGCGCGACTGAGTTCTGCAACCTGGTTCGTCGGGCCCCTAACGGCACCATCTTCGGCACCAGCGCCGCGGCGGGCGGCTTTATCCAGGGCACCAACGTCAACATCGGCTCCGGCCGCAATGAGGGCCTCGATCTCCAGCTCGGCTACAAGCTGCCGATGGA
>JANPKX010000084.1:0-2136 GCA_031426235.1 Alphaproteobacteria bacterium
AATGGGAAGCGGTCAAACCGCACTGCGACAACCTGATCTTCGAAGGCTTCGCCGCATGAGCCTGCGGCCGGCGATCACGGTCGCCCGCCGGATCGCCGAGATTGGTCGCGAGGCCTGGGATGCCTGCGCCCTCAACCCCGCCTATGCCGCAAATCCCTTCATCCGCTTCGACTTCCTGGATGCGCTGGAACAGGCCGACTGCGCCGTGGAGCGCACCGGTTGGGGTCCGCAGCACATCAGCGTCGAGGACGACCAGGGCCGGGTGGCCGCGGTCATGCCGCTCTATCTGAAGAGCCACAGCCAGGGCGAGTATATCTTCGACCATGCGTGGGCGGACGCCTATGAGCGGGCCGGCGGGCGCTATTATCCCAAGCTGCTGTCGGCTGCGCCGTTCGTGCCGGCGACAGGCCCACGGATGCTGGTGCGGCCGGATGTGGAGGCGGGCGAGGCGAGGGCGCTGCTGCTGAGCGGCGCCTTGACGCTTTGCGAACGCTACGGCGCCTCAGGCCTCAACATCAACTTCCTCACGGAAGACGAGTGGGCCTGGACCGGCGTGCACGGCATGGGCCAGCGCGAGGGGCAGCAGTATCACTGGGAGAACCGGGGCTACGCCAGCTTCGAGGATTTCCTGGGCGCCCTGTCGTCCGGCCGACGCAAGACGATCCGCCGCGAGCGCCGGGACGCTCAGGCGCAGGTGGAGATTGTCAGCCTGACCGGCGGCGACCTGACCGAAGCGCACTGGGACGCGTTCTTCCGCTTCTACATGGACACCGGCTCGCGCAAGTGGGGCCGGCCCTATCTGACCCGCGCGTTCTTCTCGGCGCTGGGCGAGCGGATGGCGGACCGTGTCCTGCTGGTCATGGCCCGGCGGGACGGGCGCTGGATCGCCGGCGCGCTGAACTTGATCGGCGGCGACTGCCTCTATGGCCGCCATTGGGGGTGCACGGCGGAGATTCCGTTCCTGCACTTTGAGCTTTGCTACTATCAGGCGATCGAATGGGCGATCGACCATGGCCTGGCGCGGGTCGAGGCGGGCGCGCAGGGTCAGCACAAGATCGCCCGCGGCTATCTGCCCCGGCCGGTCTACTCCGCCCATTTCATCGCCGATCCGGCCCTGCGCGGGCCGGTGGAGCGCTTCCTGCAACAGGAACGCGCCGGGGTGGAACAGGAGATGGAGTGGCTGGAGACCGAGTACTCGCCCTTCAAAGCAGGCGACTGAGCCCCGAAACGAAAACGGGGGCCCCGAAGGGCCCCCGGCTCGTACGCTGGACTGAGGCTTACGAGTGGTAGGCGCGCTCGCCGTGCTCGACGATGTCCAGGCCTTCCTCTTCGGCTTCCGGCGAGGACCGCAGGCCGATCGTGTACTTGATGATGAAGAACACGATGCTGGAGGCGACCGCCGACCAGACCACAGCCACCGCCACAGCCTTAAGCTGGGTGATGAACTGGCCCATCATGGTGTAGCTGGCCAGGGCGTCGCAGGTGGAGATGTCACCATCTGCCGCGCAGGTCGCGTAGTCGACGATCCCCGCGCCGCCAAGCGAGGCGGCCACCAGGATCCCGGTGCCCAGCGCGCCGACAATGCCGCCGATGGCGTGGATGCCGAAGGCGTCCAGGCTGTCGTCGTACTTCAGGGCGTTCTTCACCACCGAGCAGAAGAAGACGCAGATCGGCGAAACCACCAGACCCAGAACCAGGGCGCCCATGGGACCGGCGAACCCGGCAGCGGGCGTGACCGCCACCAGGCCGGCGACAAGGCCGGACGCCATGCCCAGCATCGAGGCCTTCTTGCGCGTGATCCACTCGGTCACCGCCCAGGAGAAGCCCGCCGCAGCGGTGGCGATGAAGGTGTTGACCATGGCGAGCGCCGCGTAGCCATTGGCCTCGAGGTTGGAGCCGGCGTTGAAGCCGAACCAGCCGACCCAGAGGAGACCGGCGCCGACGAGGGTGAGGGTCAGCGAGTGCGGCTGCATCGGCTCGGAACGGAAGCCTTTGCGGGGTCCCAGGATCAGGCAGCCCATGAGGGCGGCGATCCCGGCGTTGATGTGCACCACCGTGCCGCCCGCGAAGTCCAGCGCGCCCCATTGCCAGAGCATGCCGGCCTTGCTGTTCATCTCATCGACCACGGCCGCCGAG
>JANPKX010000085.1:0-16311 GCA_031426235.1 Alphaproteobacteria bacterium
GGCGCGTCGGTGGGCGTGGCGGTCCGCGAGGGCAACCTCTTGCTGGGGATACTGTTGGCGCTGGGCATCCTGGGCGTGGGCGCGCTGGGGGTGTTTGCCGGCGTCCTGCTGTGGCGCGCGTTCTGCGAGTTCTATGTGACGATCTTCAAGATCAGCGAGGACCTCCACGTCCTGCGCCAGGACGTGGAAGCTGAGCGGGCGCGGCAGGGGAAGTAGACCTCAGCCCGGGCGGAACAGGGCCAGGTGGCATCGGCGGCTAACGCGCCGCAGCCTTGCGCAGGCCCAGTTCGTCAAGCGCGGCGCGCTCGCGGCGGCCCAGCTCCTTGCGCTGCTCGGTCGCGATGTTGGCCGCGATATGCTCGTACTTCTTCTGGGCCTCGAAGGCTTCGGAGAGCGCATCGCGGGCGCCCTGCTCTTCCAGCAGCACCACGTCGATCGCCGTCTGGGCCCGGGCCTTGCGCTCGCGCAGCCCCACGAGGAAACCGGCGCGGTAGAGACCGGCCGCCGCGTCGTACGCCGAGAACTGGGCCTCCGCCTCGCCCTCGGCCTCCAGCATCGCCAGCTTGAGTTCGGCGGCCACGCGGCGGTCCACGATCTCGGACAGGCGCTTCTGCAGCACCTCGGCTTCGTAGCTCGACAGCTTAATGAGAGACTGGGCCCAACTCACGCGGCGGCTCCGTCAAGGATTTCGGCGAGGCCGTCGAATGACGCCTCAAGGCTGGTCGCGTCGTCCTTGTCCTGACCCAGGAACGCTTCGAGGGCCGGATTCAGCGCGATGGCGCGGTCGATCTGCGGATCGGCCCCGGAGCGATAGGCGCCGATGCGGATCAGTTCTTCCATGTTGGCGTAGGCCGACATGGTCTGGCGCGCCTGGCTGACGATGGCGCGCTCATGGGGCAGCAGGCAGCCCGGCATGGTGCGGCTGATCGACTTCAGCACATTGATGGCCGGGAAGCGGCCGCGCTCGGCGATCGCCCGTTCCATGACGATGTGGCCATCCAGGATGCCGCGTACGGCATCGGCGATGGGTTCATTGTGGTCGTCTCCGTCCACCAGCACGGTGAAGAGGCCGGTTATGGGGCCCGCCTTGGTGCCGTCGGGACGCACGGGGCCCGGACCGGCGCGCTCAAGCAGTTTGGGCAGTTCGGTGAAGACGGTGGGGGTATAGCCCTTGGTCGTAGGCGGCTCTCCGGCGGCCAGGCCAATCTCGCGCTGGGCCATGGCGAAGCGGGTGACGCTGTCCATCAGGCACAGGACTTCCATGTCCTGGTCGCGCAGGAATTCGGCGATGGCCATGGTCATATAGGCGGCCTGACGGCGCTTCAGGGCGGGCTCATCCGACGTGGCCACCACGACGATGGCGCGTTTCAGGCCCTCCTCGCCCAGCGTCTCCTCGATGAACTCGCGCACTTCGCGGCCCCGCTCGCCGATCAGGCCAACGACCACGGCGTCGCAGTCCGCGTTCTTGGCCAGCATCGACAGCAGCACGGACTTGCCCACGCCCGAGCCGGCAAACACGCCCAGGCGCTGGCCGCGGCAGCAGGTGGTGAAGACGTTCATGGCCCGCACCCCCAGATCCAGCCGGGCGCCGACCCGGGCACGAGCGTGGGCGGCCGGCGGGGCGGCGCGGAGAGGGTAACCGACGATGCCCTGGGGCAACGGCCCCTTGCCGTCGATGGGTACGCCGAAGCTGTCGACGATGCGGCCCAGCCACGCCTTGGTCGGCCTGACGGCGGAGCCCAGCGGCTGAATGCGGATCTCGGCGCCGGGCGCGACGCCCTCGACCGCGCCGAAGGGCATAAGCAGAGCCCGGTTCTCACGGAAGCCAACGACCTCGGCGGCGACCGGTTTGTCAGAAAAGCGGTCGATCTCTGCGCGGGCGCCGATGGCCAGGCGGGACAGTCCCCCGCGCGCCTCGATCAAGAGGCCGTTCACGGCCGCCACGCGACCGGATACTGTCAATGGATCAAGCCGCTCGACCGCGGCGACGAGGCTCTTCAATCACACCCCCTCGGGACAGGCCGAATACTGGATCGGCCACGCTTAAGGGGGTGTGAAGAGCGACGTCAGTGGGTGTCGCGGAAAGGCTCGGAGATGCTGTCGCGATCCAGCGATCGCGTGGCCTTCGTGGCCATGGCGCTGGTTGCGGTCCGCGCCTGCTCGATCAGGTCGCCGCCACGGATGCGGGCCTCCTCGAGCAGAGACTGGCCCTTCACGCGGGCGTCGCGGATGAGCGGGCCGGCCTCGGCGGAGATGCGATCACGATTCCGCCACGCGAAGACGCCGACAATGCCGACGACGGCCGCGCCGATCAGCAGGATCGGATTGCGCCGGGCATAACGCACGAGCGGCGCAGCGGCCGCGGCGCGCCTCATGTGATCGGCCGACGACCGCAGGCGATCGCGGGCGGCGCGTTCAGGATGGTAGGTCATCGGACGAACTCCAGGTGTGTCAGGTCAGGTCACAACCCGCACCGCGAACAGTCGTTCCCGCTGGCGGACGGGCCACCCCGTTCGCAGCCCAAGTCCAATCACGAAAGATTCATCGGCCGCATCGGCGGCGGGGCCCGGCTCAGCTTGAGGCCGATTCAAAAATCAGATTAACGATTCTATCTGAGGGGCCAGCGCCATTAACCAGTCCTAAAGCACCAGGGGGCAGGTTAACGGAAGCGGTATGGCGAGCGCGGCAGCGCCGCCGGGTACGACGGGGATCGGGCAGGAGAGCTTTATGCGGGTATTGTTGATCGAAGACGACAGCGCGACCGCGCAGAGCATCGAGCTGATGCTCAAGTCGGAAGGCTTTAACGTCTATACGACCGACCTGGGCGAGGAAGGCGTCGATCTGGGCAAGATCTACGATTACGACCTCATTCTTCTGGACCTCAATCTGCCCGACATGAGCGGCATGGACGTGCTGCGCACCCTGCGCGTCGGCAAGATCAATACGCCGATCATGATCCTGTCGGGCACGGCCGAGATCGAGACCAAGGTGAAGACGTTCTCGGGCGGCGCCGACGACTACATGACCAAGCCGTTCCACAAGGACGAGTTGGTGGCCCGCATTCATGCGGTCGTCCGCCGTTCGAAAGGCCATGCGCAGTCGGTCATCCGGACCGGCGACATCGTGGTCAACCTGGACGCCAAGACGGTCGAAGTGGGCGGCCTTCGCGTCCACCTGACCGGCAAGGAATACCAGATGCTGGAGCTGCTCTCGCTCCGCAAGGGCACGACGCTGACCAAGGAGATGTTCCTGAACCATCTCTATGGCGGCATGGACGAGCCGGAACTGAAGATCATCGACGTGTTCATCTGCAAGTTGCGGAAGAAGCTTGCGGCCGCGGCGGACGGCAAGCACCACATCGAGACGGTCTGGGGACGCGGCTATGTTCTGCGTGACCCGCAAGAGGCCGCGATCACCGTCGCCGCCTAAGACCCGCGCTGGAGAATGGCGACCGCGACGCCCGGCCACATGCGCCGGGCGTTTCCGTTTGCGACGACGCGGTTTAGCGTGACCACACCTAGGGCGCGAACAGGAGAGAGAGGATGGGGCGGTATTTCGCGCTGCTTATCGCGCTGATCCTGGGCTCCTGGATCGCCTTCTCGGATCAGCGGACGCCCGAGCCCGTTCCCGCCAGCGGACCCGTGACCGAGTTTTCGGGCGACCGCGCCTTTGCCGACGTCACCCTGCTCGCCGCCGCTCCGCATCCGGTGGGTTCCGCCCAGAACCAGCGCGTCCGCGACGCCATCGTCGGGCGGATGAATGACCTGGGGCTATCGCCGCAAGTGCGGCCTGGCGTTGGCGTTCAGGCTTCGCGCTGGTCGAAGGACCTCATCGCCGCCGGCTATGTGGAGAACGTGATCGGCGTGCTGCCGGGCCGCGACCGTACCAAGCCGGCCCTGGCGCTGATGGCCCACTACGACAGTGTCCCCGGCTCGCCAGGCGCCGCCGACGACATCATGGGTGTCGCGGTGGCGCTCGAGACGGTTCGCGCGATCAAGGCGCGTGGCGTCCCGGCGCGCGACGTCCTGCTGGTGATCACCGACGGCGAGGAAGCAGGCCTTCTGGGCGCCAACCATTTCTTTCGCCGAGATCCCCTGGCCGGCCGGATCGGCCTGACCCTCAACATCGAGGCGCGCGGTTCCAGCGGTCGGGCTCAGATGTTCCAGACCAGTCCGAACAACGGGGAACTGATCAAGCTGTTTCAGCAGACGGCCCAGCGGCCGTCGTCGTCCTCGTTGTCAGTGCTGGTCTACGAGATCATGCCCAATGACACGGACCTGACCGAGACCCTGCGAGCGGGCGGGGCCGGGCTGAACTACGCCATCATCGGCGGCCAGTTCGACTACCACAGCGCCACCGCAACGCCGGCCAACCTAGATCGCGGTTCGCTGCAGGACATGGGGACCCAGGTGCTCGCGGTCGCCGGCGAGGCCGCTTTCGCGGCGACCCTGCCCGGCAAGGCTCCGTCGCCCGTCTACACGAATGTGTTTGGGGACCTCGTCATCGCCTATCCGACCTGGGGCGGGTGGGTGCTCCTGTTGATTGTGGCGGTGATGATCATCGTCGCAATCCGCTGGGCCCGCCACGACGGCGTCTTTCCCGCGACCGACATTGCGCGGGGCGCCGGAGCCCTGCTGTTCGGCGGACTGGCCACGGTCGCGGTGCTGCAGTTCGCCCGCCTCTTCACCGGCGTCGGCTTCGGATACCTCGAGCAGCGGTTCCTCTTGGCCGACACCCAGCGTTGGGAGTGGGCGATCATGCTCGTCTCCCTGGGCGTCATCATGCTGTCGGCCGGCGACATGGCGCGAGGCCGGCGCTGGATGGCGGCGATCCCGGTTGCCGCCGGCCTAGGGTGCTCGCTGTTCAACGGCTTCGACGTGGTCGGCGCCGTAAGCGGCGTGCTGGCAGGCCTGATCGGACTGGCCATCTATGATCAGCCGACCACCCGGAAAGGCGCCTGGGCCGGCGTGTTGATCATGGGCTGGCTGATCGCGGTTGGAATGCAGATCTTCGTGCCTGGCGCGGCCTATGTGGTGGCCTGGCCGCTGGCGGTCGGGGCCCTGGGAGCCTTCCTGACGGCGATGTCCGCCCGGCGCGGGCTGTTCTCCATGCTGATCCTGATCGGATTGGCCGCCGTGGCCCTGGGCTGGCAGGGGGGGATCAGCCACCTCGCGTTCCAGGGCCTGGACGTGATGGCGGTGTTCTCGCTGCAGATGATCACGGCAGGGCTGGTCCTGTGGCCCCTCGCCCAGCCGGACAAGGGCGCGCGCAAAGGGTTGTTCGTGGGCTCGGCGCTGCTGCTGGGCGGTTTCGCCCTGACCGCCTTCGTCCGGTCCGACGAACCCTGGTCGCCGCGTTATCCGCAGGTCAGCTATGTCGCGTACCAGATGAACCAGGACACTGGCCGCGCGCTGATGTTCAGCCCGCCGGACATGGCCACGCCATGGTCCGACGACGTACTGCAGGTGGGCCTGAACAGGGCCGCGCTGCGCTCGCACTGGTCGTGGCGCGAGCCCATGCTGGCCACGCCGGCGCCGGCCATCGTCGAACCGGCGCCGACCCTGGGCCTGCAGCGGATCGGCGACGGCTCTATCCGGCTGATCGCCGCAGCGCCAGCCGGCGCGCGAACTATGAGCCTGCAGTTGCGCTCCAGCACGCCGGCCCGCCTGGTGTCGCTAAACGGCGCGCCCGCAGAACTGGGTCTTGCGCCCGGGCAATGGGTGAAGATCCAATGGGCCGGGGCTGCCAAACCGATCGACCTCGGTATCCGTCCCAGCGGCCCGGGACGCCTGGACGTGCGCTACGCCGCGACGATCGAGCGCTGGCCGCTGACGGCAAAGCCGCTGCCGCGCCGCCCGGCGGACGTAATGGCCTGGGACAATTCCGACTCCACAGTCCTGGTGGGCGCCCGCGCCTTCACTTGGTGATGGCCGCGTGAGGCGTTATCCCCGCCCGATGAGCAAGGTCGTCATCTATCACAACCCCGCCTGCGGGACGTCGCGCAATACGCTGGCGCTGCTGCGAGAGCAGGGCATCGAGCCGCGGGTGGTGGAGTATCTGAAGGTCGGTTGGACCCGTCCGATACTGGACGATCTGCTGGCGCGCATGCACGCCCGGCCGCGCGACATCCTGCGCGAGCGCGGAACAAATGCCGCAGCGCTGGGCCTTAACGATCCGGCCGCCGACGACGAGACCTTGATTGCCGCGATGATCGCCGATCCTGTGCTGGTGAACCGACCCATCGTGGCGACGGAGCTCGGCGTCGCGCTGTGCCGCCCTCCGGAGCGGGCCTTAGATCTGCTGACGCCCCGATGAACCCCCCGCCCCTGAAAACCAAGCGCGAGACCACCGCGGATCTGGTCCGCAGCCAGGTGGCCAGCTGGACAGAGACCCCGTCGGTCGCCCAGCTGAACAGCCTGCTCCGGCTGCTGGCCAAGTACCGGACCACCGCCCTGGTCAGCACCTATGTCGCAAACCAGGGGACCGCGATCTACGCGGGCCTGTTCAAGGGAATGACCTATCTCTCCGACACACGGGAAGGCGCCCTGATCGCGCGGCTCCTGGGCTCGTATGAAGCCGAACTGGCGCCGCACTTCGAAGCCTTCATCGCCGAGGGCCTGGAGTGCGTGATCGATGTGGGGTGCGCCGAGGGCTACTACGCCGTGGGGCTGGCGACGAGGCTGCCGCAGGCGGTTGTTTACGCCCATGACGTGTCTGAGCGGGCGCGGCAGGAGTGCGGCGCCCTGGCCGAGCGCAATGGCGTCGCCGACCGCGTGCGCCTCGGCGGCGAATTCCGGCCCGAGGACTTCCAGGCGTTCGAGGGTCGCCGCGCGCTGGTGCTGGTGGACTGCGAGGGGGCCGAGCTGGACGTTCTTCGACCCGATCTGGCCCCGGCGCTGAAGGGGATGAACATCATCGTCGAGACCCACGACATCTATCGTCCGCAGGCGCTGGCCACCCTGATCGAACGCTTCCGCGACAGCCACGAGATCCAAAGGGTCGACGACCGGCTCCGGGTCGCAGAACTACCGCCCTGGCTGCAGGCCCTGGGCCATCTCGACCAACTCCTGGCGACCTGGGAGTGGCGCGAGGCGCCGACACCCTGGCTGGTGATGCGTCCCAAGACCGCCTGATCGAACCCGGACAGCAAAACGCCCGGCGCGAGGCCGGGCGTTAAGTAGGTCGATTGTCCCGATGGATCAGGCGTCGAACACGATCACCGAGCGGGCCACGGCGCCGGTCTTCATTTCCTCGAACGCCTCGTTCACCTGGTCCAGGCGGATGCGGCGCGAGATCATGTCGTCCAGGTGCAGCTTGCCGGCCATGTAGGCGTCGACCAGTCGCGGCATATCGACCGGGAACCTGTTTGATCCCATCAGGGAGCCCTGGATACGCTTCTCGCCAAGGAAGGCGGCGCCCATCAGGCTGATGGTCTGGCCCACGGGGATCATGCCGATGATGTTGGCGGTGCCGCCGCGGCCAAGCATGTTGAAGGCCTGTTCCGCCGTCGCCGACAGGCCGATGGCCTCGAAGCTGTGCTGCACGCCGCCGCGGGTCATTTCCAGCACGGTCTTGACCGCGTCGGGGCCGCCGAGGACGAAGTCCGTGGCGCCCATCGACTTGGCCAGGTTCTCCTTGCCCGGCGCCATGTCGATGGCGATGATCCGGCCTGCGCCGGCCATGGCCGCACCGTTCACCGCGGCAAGGCCCACGCCGCCGCACCCGATCACCGCCACGGTGTCGCCGGGACGAACGTTAGAGGTGTGGAAGACGGCGCCCACGCCCGTCATCACCCCGCAGCCGATCAGGGCGGCGCGGTCCAGCGGCATGTCCTTGCGGATCGCCACGCAGGCGTTCTCGTGGATCAGCATCTGTTCGGCGAAGGACGACAGGTTCAGGTACTGCAGCATCGGACCGGTGGCGGAACCCAGGCGAGGCTCTTCATCTTCGCGACGCTTGGTCTCGGGCGAGACGCAGCGGGCCATGTGGCCGGTCACGCAGTGGTCGCAATGGCCGCAGAAGGCCGACAGGCAGGTGATGACGTGGTCGCCCGGCTTCACCATCCGCACCTCGGAGCCGACGGCCTCGACCACGCCGGCGCTTTCGTGACCCAGCACGGCCGGCATCGGATGCGGATACTTGCCCTCGATGAAGTGCAGGTCCGAATGGCAGACGCCGGCGGCGGCGGTACGGATCAGCACCTCGCGGGGACCCGGCTTGGAGATCTTCACGTCTTCAATCTGAAGCGGCTTACCCACTTCGCGCAGCACGGCGGCCTTCATGGCGTTCCCTCTGGTTTCGGCGTTTCTGGCAGAAGCCTTATCGCCGTTCAGATGGGCTGCAAAGCCTCAGAGCGCGTTCAACGACACTGTGTATGGCCGAGCGCTGGCACACAGGCGTGGCTTTCCATTGAAACGCGGCAAGTCCTCTTGGCGAAAGGCCGGGTTCACGTCCATCTAGGACGCATGACCGACGCGCCCTCTCCGCGCCCCGTCTCCGCCCTCGACGTCTTCCTGGCCTTCCTGCGCCAGGGCTTGACCGCGTTCGGCGGACCGGTGGCGCACCTGGCCTACTTCCGCCGCGAGTTCGTGGAGCGCCGCGGGTGGCTGAGCGAGGCCGCCTACGCCGATCTCCTGGCGCTGTGCACGTTCCTGCCCGGGCCGTCGTCGAGCCAAATGGGGATGGCGATCGGCCTGCGACAGGCTGGGCTGGCGGGAGCCCTGGCGGCCTTCGCCGGTTTCACCCTGCCTGCCGGAATCGCGATGATTGCCCTGGCGCTTGTCCTGCCCGGCCTCTCCGGCGTTATCGGCGACGGCTGGCTGCACGGCCTGAAGGTGGCGGTGGCGGCCGTTGTGCTTCAAGCCGTGGTCGGCATGGCGCGGACCCTGGCGATCGGACCCGTGCGGGCGGGGATGGCGATCGGCGCGGGCATTGGCCTGGTGCTGGCTCCAGGTCCCGTCGCCCAGATCGCGGCCTTGGCCGCCGGCGGGGTGTTTGGAGCCGTTTTCCTGCGCGAGCCGGACGCCGCCCTCGCGCCGGACGCGGCCCGTGGAGACGGGGATATCGGCGGAGCGGTGATCGCCCTGGGTCTGTTCGCCCTGCTGCTGGTCGGCCTGCCGGTGCTGGCGACCGTTCTCGAGAACCCTGGCCTGGGGTTGGCCAGCGTCTTCTATCGGACCGGCTCGCTGGTCTTCGGAGGCGGCCACGTGGTGCTGCCGCTGCTGGAGCGTGAAGTTGTGGACCGGCGCTGGCTGGACCACGAGACCTTCCTGGCCGGATATGGCCTGGCCCAGGCCATGCCAGGGCCTCTATTCAGCGTGGCGGGGTTCGTGGGGGCGGCGCAGCGATATGGGCCGAATGGCGTGGTCGGCGGCCTGATCGCCCTCTTCGCCATCTTCCTGCCCAGCCTCTTGCTGGTCACGGGGGTGCTGCCCTTTTGGGACCGACTGAAGCGGCTGGCCTGGGCGCGCGGGCTGATGGCTGGCGTGGCGGCGGCGGCGGTGGGGCTGCTTGCCGCCGTCCTCTGGGACCCGGTGCTGATGGAAGCCGTGCGACGCCCGCGAGACTGGGCGCTGGTCGGCGCGGCCTTCGTGTTCCTGCAGGTGGCCCGCTTCCCACCCTGGCTGGTGGTTTTGGGCTTCGCGGCCGCGACGAGCTTCGTGCTCTAGGCCGGCGCGCTCCCGCTGCGTAGCGCGCGGACAGGCCACAAAGCTGGCAGTCGGGGCCAGCGGAGCGTCCAGAGCGAGGTACGTTCCGGAATGCAGGTTTCCAACGCCGCGATCAGCAACTCGGCAGGCCCGTCATTCAGGAAATGGTTCGCGCCGGTCGTGCGAACCACCCGGATGGGACGCCGGGTCCGCGTTTCGCTCGCCAGCCGCTCAGCGACCTCGAGCGGTGCGAAATCATCCTTGTCGCCGTGGATCATGTGAATTGGGATGTTCACCCGCGACAGGGCGTGTTCGGCGTGGCGCAGTTGCGGCTTCTGGCCCGTGACCTCGATCACGGCATTGCGAAGGTCGCGGGGGATCATCTTCAGCGTCCGACCGCCCACGTCCAGCAGCCAGCGCGCGGTCGGGCCCGCCTCGCCGAAGAAGCCGGACAGGAGCACCAGGCCCGCCACCTTGCCGGGGTTCTGCTCGGCCATGATCGAGGCGATGGCCGCGCCATAGCTCTGGCCGACCAGCAGCACCTTCTGCCCCCGGGCAGCGTTCAGGACCGGCGCCAGCGCCTCGGCCTGGATGCGGATGTCGGTCACCGGGTGCAGCGGCTCGGACGCGGCATAGCCGGGCCGGTCGACTACGATCATTTCCCGATCCGATGGCAGCTCCGCCAAGGTGTCCGCCCAATACTCCGCCCAGGATGGCGCCCCGGTGATGACTACGATTTTCCAGGGCGGCGGCTTGGCGCGCGGCGTCTCCAGCGCGGAGATCCGCCAACCATGATGGCCGCCCGAGACGAAGGTGGTGCGACGAACGAGAGCTGCGTCGTAGTTGGCGGCGGTCGGCGCGTGCTCGGTGCGGCCGCGGGCTGCCGCCTCGACGGCGGCCCATCCCATCGCCAGGACCCCCTTTGGTCGTCTGCGCGCCACGTTCGCTCTCCAGTCCGCTGCAAGCTGTACCCGGGCACACTAACGCACGATGTAAGCCGGAGTTCTGTTAGCGATTGGTCATGGTTTCGATAGGTCCTGAGGCGCCGACGCCAGGGCATCGCGAAGCTCGCGCTTCAGCACCTTTCCGGTGGGCCCGATCGGCAGGGACTCCACGATGCGAACCTCGTCCGGAGTCCACCATCTGGCGACCCGCTCCGCCACGTGGGCCTTCAGGACGTCCGGGTCCGCCATCTGGCCAGGGCGCAGCACCACCAAGAGCAAGGGCCGCTCGTCCCACTTCGGGTGCGGCATACCCACGGCGGCGGCCATGGCGACCGCCGGGTGCGAACAGACGGCGTCCTCGAGGTCGAGCGTGGAGATCCATTCGCCGCCCGACTTGATCACGTCCTTGGCCCGGTCGGTCAACCGCAGATAGCCCTCGGCGTCGATCGTGGCGATGTCGCCAGTATCGAACCAGCCGTCCTCGGTAAAGGCGGCCGCCCCGTCCTGCTTGAAATAGGCCGACGAGGTCCAGGGCCCACGCACCTGCAGCGCCCCCGGGCTCTTGCCGTCGCGCGGCCGCTCGGCGCCGTCCTCGCCCATGATGCGCAGGTCCACGCCCCAGAGGCCCCGCCCTTGCTTCAGCTTGCGCCGGGTCGACTGGGCGCGGTCCTCCCCCACGTGATGGGATAGAGCCGTGTTGATGACGCCCAGCGGGCTCATCTCGGTCATGCCCCAGATCTGGCGCACCTGGGCGCCCAGCTTGTCCTCCACCCGGTCGATCAGGCTGGCGGTCGGGGCCGACCCACCGATGGCGACGTTGCGCACGGTGCTCAGCGACCCGCCGGTCGCGTCCAGGTGATCGAGCACGCCGATCCAGATCGTCGGCACGCCCAGGAGGAAGGTCGCGGCCTCCGCCACCGCCAGCTCGCAGATCGAGGGCCCGTCCAGCTGGCGACCAGGCAGCACCAGCTTGGCCCCCACCAGCGGCGCTGCGTAGGGCGTGCACCAGGCGTTGGCATGATACATCTGGGCGCAGGGGAGAACCGTGTCGCGGGCCGACAGGTCGAAGGCGTCGGGCAGGGCCAGCGCCAGGGCGTGAAGCACGGTCGAGCGATGGCCGTAGAGGACGCCCTTGGGGTTGCCCGTGGTGCCTGAGGTGTAGCAAAGGCCCGAGGCCTGCCGCTCGTCCAGGGCGGGCCAATCGAAGTCCGGCGTTTCCGCCGCCAGCAGGTCCTCGTAGGCGGGCACACCCGTCGGCGCGTGCGCGGCGTCCGTCATGGCCACCAGGGTCCTGACGGTCGCCATACGGGGCGCCAGGGCGGCGACCTGCTCGGAGAAGCTGATGTCGAACATCAGCACGCTGTCCTCGGCGTGCTTGGCGACCCAGACGATCTGGTCGTCGTGCAGCCGCGGATTGATCGTGTGCAGCACCGCCCCGATGCCAGTGACCGCGAAGTAGAGCTCGAAGTGGCGGTGCGTGCTCCAGGCCAGGGTCGCCACCCGGTCGCCCGGCCTTACCCCCAGAGCCAGGAGCGCCTTGGCCACTTGCTTGGCGCGGCCCAACGCGGCCCGATAGTCATAGCGGAAGATCGGCCCCTCCACCGTCCGTGACACCACCTCGCGGTCGCCGTGATAGAGCGCAGCATGCTCAAGGATCGACGGCAGGGTCAGCGGCCGGTCCATCATCAGGGCGAGCATGGGTGGGTTTCCTCCAGAGCGAAGCCTGAGGCTAGCGGGTGTGACGCGAGAGGGAAACGCGTTCGTGGATACCGTCGGGCGGCCCGCCGCCAGCCAGGATGGTCCGCCGGGTAAGGCGACCTTGAACTTGAAGCCTCGAATCCTCCGCGTGGCGCCGGCTGCCCGGTAGTCCTGAGCGAACATCTGTTTGAGATGGCCGGCTATGGCCGCTAGGCTTGCACGGCAACGCCCGGGTGAACCGGGGACGGAACACCGCCGCGCAGGGAGCGCCCGACGACCATGATGAAGCTCTATTCGGGCGATCTCAGCCCCTATTCCGCCCGCGTGCGCCTGCAGATCTATGCCAAGGGCATCACCGACATCCCCTTCGAAAGGCCGCCGAATTTCGGGATGCCGAAGTTCCGCGAGGATCATCCGATCGGACGCATCCCGGTGCTCGATATCGACGGCGACATGATGCCGGAATCCGACGTGATCGCCGAGTATCTAGAGGAGATCTATCCCGAGCCCTCGATGCTGGGCGCCACGCCGCGCGAGACGGCCCACATCCGCACCCTGGCCCGCATCGGCGACATCTACATCATGAACAACATGTTCATGCTCTCCGGGCAGAGCCGTGCAGCGACCCGCAATCAGGGGATCGTCGACCTGCTGGCCGGCCAAGTCACCCGCAACATCAAGGCCCTCGACCGGATGATCGGGACCGACGGGTTCGCCTGCTCCGGCCGCCTGACCATGGCCGACTGCGCGCTCGTGCCTGGGCTATTCATGGTTGAGAATGTGCTGCCGGCCACCGGCGTCGAGAACCCAATCCCCGCGCGCGCCAAGGTCGCGGCCTACTGGACGGCCATCCAACAGAACGAACACGCGGCCAAGGTGCTGGTCGAACTGCACCGTGGCCTCGAGGAACGCCGCGAGCTGATCCGCAGCGGCGCCTTCGAGAAGATGATGGCGGCGGCCGCGGCGGCGCACGCGGCGGCTGAGGCGGACTGACCGAAGCCTCACGCTAGCCCGTCGGAAGTTGCCCCGCGATCGTCGCGTAGTCGAAATAGTCGCGCCAATAGGTGATCACGCCGTCGTGGACCTCGTAGACGCCCGTCACGGGCAGCTCGACCCACCTGTCACCGAAGAGGTGGCGGTCCAGCCGCTCCAGGATCACGATCGGTCCGTCTGCCGCGGTCCGCAGAACGCGGAAATCGTTCTCCTTCGTGGGGCTGAAGAAGGGCTCGAGCACCGCGCGGATGCCAGCCGGTCCTCGAACCGTGCCGATCGGCGGCGGATTGATGTATTCGCAGTCCGCCGAGACGAGCTTGAGCGCCGCGTCGTAGTCCAGGGGCTCCATCAGCTTCATGAACTGGCGGACGATCTCGGTGGGGGATGGCGTGGTCATGCGGCCTCCTTTGGGTGTGGGGTCAAGTGCGTGTGCTGAGGGCGCCGCTGCCAAATAGGCCGACGACGTAGAGCCCCGCGAGCAAGGTGTTGGGAACGACGTTGAGGCCGAAGCCGGTGGCGATCGACAGGGCGCTGTCGATCACGAACCAGGCCGCCATTCCCGCCGAGATGGCATTCCACAGGGGGCGGCCCCCGGCGCCCGCTGCGATGGCGGCCCGGACGACCAGACTCAGCATCACCGCCCAACCGATCGACACGCCGCCCATCACCGCCAGGCTGAAGCGCATGGGGGCGTTCCACGTGACCGGCTCCGGACCCTGGAGCGCCGCGAACATCAGGCTCACCGCACCGCTTGTAGCCTCGAACGCCCCGCAGGCCAGCACCACGCCGAACAGGCCGATCGAGAGGCACCAGCCCATGAAAAAGGTTCGCCAGAAGGCCGTCATGCGTTTCTCCCCCGCTTTGCGCCACACTGTGGGCGTTCGGGAAAGCGCGCCATTACCTGTCAGGTCATGGTACCGGGCGGGCGCGCGGTCACGCCGCCATCCGGGCCTTGAACACCCCGTCGGGCAACCGGCCGGTCCGCGAGGGGTGAATGAAGAAGTAGTCCTTCCACGGAAGGTCCTCGACCAGCGTCGTACGCTCCTCCAGCCGGTCGCCGTTCAGGGCGAACATGCGATAGCCGCGGGTCAGGAACAGGTCGACAACGGCCTCGCCGGAACCGCCGAAACGCGCCTGCAGCATGGGCGGATGGATTTCCAGAAGGACGTGCGGGCAGTCGCGATCGAGCAGGCCCAGGGCGCCCTGCAGCGCCTTCTGCTCGGCGCCCTCGATGTCCATGCGGATGAAATCGACCCGGGCGATGCCGTGTTCGGTGCAATAGCTATCCAGCGTGACCACGGGGGTCGGCTGCACCTCCATGCCGGTGTCGTCCAGATCCGGGCGCGCGGCGCCGTTTGGGCGCACCTCGGCGACATAGGCATAGGCCCGGCCCATGCGCCCCGAAGACTTGCGGGGGGTCACAAGAAGCAGCTCGCCGGAGTGGTCGGAGACCGCGGCATGCACCGCAGTGACCCTCCGCCCGATCCCATGCCAGGCGATGCCAAGCTTGAGCACTTCAAAAGCGAAGGCCGAGGGCTCGAAGGCATGGATGGTCGCCTCGGGCGCCACCTGGGTCATGACATAGGAATGTCGCCCGTCGCTGGCGCCCACGTGCAGGCACATCGGGGCGCCGGACAGAAGGTCGGCGAGGTAGGGCGTCTCCGGCTCATGCTTGGCCCAGGCCCGGTTCCGCCGCCACGCCCGGAAGGCGTGGACGAGCACGCGCAGCGATGGCATCCGGCCTCCTTCGTCGCCGAGCCTGCAAGGCGCCTAAACGGCGTCGCGCACCACGGTCATCATGTAGTTCACGTCGGTATCGGCCGATTCCGTCCAGCGGCCGGTCAGCGGGTTGAACACCACGCCGAAGGGCCCGTCCACCGTCACCGCGACGCCGGCGAGGAAGCTGCGGATCTCCTCGGGCTTAAGGAACTTGTTCCAGTCGTGTGTGCCGACGGGCAGCCAGCGCAGAACGTACTCGGCGCCGACCTTGGCCAGGGCCAGCGCCTTGAGCGTGCGGTTGAGGGTGGCCACGATCATCAGGCCGCCGGGCTTCAGCAGTTGTGCGCACGAGCGCAGGTACTCGCCCGGGTCGGCCACATGCTCGATCACCTCCATATTGAGGATCACGTCGAAGGCGGACTCACCGGCCGCCACCAGCGCTTCGGCGGTGGAGGCGCGGTAGTCGATCTCCAGCCCCTGCTCGGCGGCATGGGCCGCTGCGGTGCCGATATTGCGTTCGGACGCGTCCACGCCGACCACATCGAAGCCCAGGCGCGCCATCGGCTCGGACAACAGGCCCCCGCCACACCCGATATCGAGCAACCGCAGGCCTTCGAACGGGCGGCGCGCCTTGGGGTCGCGCTGGAAACGGTAGAGCGCCTGCTCCCGGATGAAGGCCAGGCGGACGGGGTTGAACCGATGCAGCGGCGCGAACTTGCCGCGCGGGTCCCACCACTCGGCGGCAATGCGCGAGAAGCGCTCGACTTCTGCGGGGTCGATGGAGGATGGGGTGGCGGCGCTCATGCTCCGCGTATCAGCACGACTTCGACCCCCAGGTCCAGTTCGGGCCGCCGTGATCGGCAGTGCGGCGCAATCTCGTTGTGCGCTGCATGCGCCACAGCTAGAACGGCCCGCTTTCGTTGGGAGGGGTCGGACGCGCGTGTCTCGCCTTGTGATGAAATTTGGCGGCACGTCGGTGGCCGATCTGGAGCGGATCCGGCGCGTGGCGCGGCTTGTGAACGCCGAGGTCCAGGCTGGGCACCAGGTGGCCGTCGTGGTCTCGGCCATGGCGGGCAAGACCAACGAACTGGTGGCCTGGACCGACGGCGCCGGTGCGGCGGCCCAGGGCTTGCCGGCCTCCGATGACGAGTACGACGTGGTGGTGGCCTCCGGCGAGCAGGTGACGGCCGGGCTGCTCGCCATGACCCTGCGCAACATGGGCTTGCCGGCGCGCTCCTGGCTGGGGTGGCAGATCCCGATCATCGCCGACGACGCGCACGGTCGCGCGCGCATCGACGAGATTCCCCCTG